>NZ_JBQEAU010000016.1:11884-44227 GCF_052108595.1 Advenella sp. | reverse complement strand
AGGATATCCTCGGAATGCTGACCCAGCATGGGCGGTGCATTGCGATACTGAATGGGTGTGTCGGAAAAACGCATGGGACTGGCCGTCATCGGCGAGGTTCCCGCTGCTGGATGCGGCAGTTCCAGTTTCATCTGGCGTGCGATCACTTGCGGATCTGCGTAAACCTGGTCAATCGTGTTGATCGGTCCGGCCGGGATATTGCTGGCCTCCAGATCTGCCAGCCAGGTATCACGCTTGCGGGTTTTCATGACGGACGCCAGCAATGGAATGAGTGAATCGCGATTGACTACCCGGCCGGCATTTTTCCGGTAGCGCTCATCGTTGACCAGTTCCGGCATATTGATCAGGCGGCAGAACGAGGCAAATTGTGTGTCGTTGCCTACCGCCAAGATAAGATGGCCATCTTCAACTTCAAACACCTGATAGGGCACCAGATTCTGATGCGCATTACCGGCACGCTTGGGTACCTGGCCAGATGTCATGTAATTGAGATTCTGGTTGGCCAGCATTGCCACCTGGCAATCGAGCAGCGCCATGTCAATATATTGCCCCAGGCCGCTGCTGTGGCGCTCATTCAATGCCGCCAGAATGGCAACGCTTGCATACATGCCTGTCATCAGATCCGACACCGCCACGCCGGCCTTCTGAGGGCCGCCACCTGGCAGATCGTCGTGTTCTCCGGTAATGCTCATGAGACCGCCCATACCCTGAATAATATAGTCATAGCCTGGGCGGGTGGCATACGGCCCCGTTTGTCCGAACCCGGTAATGGAACAGTAAATAAGTCGCGGATTGATCTGCTTGAGACTGGCGTAGTCGAGCCCGTATTTTTTCAGGCCACCCACTTTGTAATTTTCCACGACAATATCGGCTTTGGCCGCCAGCGCCAGAACGATCTCACGTCCCGCATCCGTAGTGAAATCGAGCGCCAGCGAGCGTTTATTGCGGTTCGCAGAAAGGTAGTAGGCCGCTTCGCTGGTGTCCGCCCCGTGTTGATCCTTCAGGTATGGAGGCCCCCAACCACGCGTATCATCACCGCTGCCCGGACGTTCCACCTTGATGACGTCAGCGCCCAGGTCGGCCAGGTTCTGGGTACACCATGGACCCGCCAGAACGCGTGTCAGATCAAGTACCCTGATGTTCGCCAATGGCGCCATACGCTGTGTCATTTTCCTGCTTCTCCGTATTCAAATTTCAATTATGTTGTCGCCGTCGGCCAACATGTCAAACGTGATTAAGTTCCAGAATCGGCCACCCACCCTGCATGACGCAAGTAATATAGTGACCCAATAGATAGTGAACAAACAGACAGGCCAGCGGCCCGGCTGCCTGGGGCTTACATTCTACCCTTTTTTCTGCAGCATCTCTTTGAGCCGGACCAGCCGTTCCTTGGGAGTCATGCCGCTGAATGGATCCACCACTGTTTTTACGCCGCTCTCCAGACCCATTTCACCGATAAACCTCGAAGGTTCACGAATCAGATCTTCACGGGCCTTGCGACGCTTCTTGCACCAGGTCAATGTCAGATGAAATTGCGCTCGGGTAATACCCACATACATGAGACGGCGCTCTTCCTGGATGCGCACTTCCAGCGCCTCGGCGTCCTTGTTCGCATCGCCATATTCGTCGTCCTTGCCAAAATGCGGCAGCAACCCTTCCTCTACGCCAACCATGTGCACATAGGGATATTCCAGACCCTTGGAGGCATGAATGGTCGTCAGCCGCACGGCATCGGGATCTTCGTCGTCTTCGCTACGTTCCAGCATGGTGATCAGGGCAATACGCTGAACCAGCTGCGCAAGCGTCAAGCCGTCTTCCTGTGCCTTGCGCTTGAGCCAGTTGGTCAATTCAAGCACGTTCTGCCAGCGCGATTGCGCCGCACGCTCTTCCTGGGTGTCATATAAATAGCGTTCGTAATCGATGTATTTCATCAATTCGTCCAGCAGCTCGGTTGCGCCTTCAGCCGGTGTGGCCGCACCGCCATCTGTCCTGCCGCGCCCGGCACGCCATTGTATATTTCGAATGAAATCAACAAAAACCTTCAGCGGCTCAAGCTGGCGGGGCGCAATCCGCGTGGCGGCCAGTTCATCATGAACGGCATCGAACAGTGAGCACTTGAGCTGCGTGGCCGTGTCCCCAAGCGCTGTCAGGCTGGCCTGTCCCACGCCACGTTTGGGCGTGGTAACCGCGCGAATGAACGCAGGATCGTCTTCTTCGTTGGCGACAATGCGCAGGTAGGCAATAATATCGCGGACCTCGGCCTTGTCGAAAAAGCTTTGCCCCCCGGCAATCACATAGGGAATCCGCAGCTCGCGGAATGTTTGCTCGAACAGGCGACCCTGATGGTTGCCACGATAGAGCACGGCGTAGTCCTTCCAACGGGCGTTGCGTTCGAAACGGGAAGCCGAGATGCGCATGCCCACCGATTCGGCCTCGGCCTCTTCATTGTCCATGACCACCACCTGAATGGGTTCGCCCTGACCCAGCGTAGACCACAGTTTTTTACCGAACAGATTCGGATTGCGGCTGATGACCTGGTTGGCTGCGTCCAGCACCGTCGCGACCGAACGATAGTTCTGTTCCAGCTTGATAATACGCAGTGCCGGATAATCCTGAGGCAATTTGGCCAGGTTTTCGATAGTGGCGCCGCGCCAGGCATAAATGGCCTGATCATCGTCGCCCACCGCTGTAAACATGTCGCGCAGCCCAGTCAGGGATCGCACCCATTGGTATTGGCAGACGTTGGTGTCCTGGTATTCGTCCAGGAGCATATAGCGACAGCGCCGCTGCCAGCGCTCGCGCACCTCATCGTTGGTGCTCATCAGCGTCGCCGGCATGACAATCAGATCGTCAAAATCCACCGATTGATACGCGCGCAAGGTTGCATCGTAGCTACGGTACACGCGGGCAGCGTCCATTTCGTCAGGGGTTTGGGCGATTTTTTCTGAATCATCAGGCGTAATCAGCGCATTTTTCCATAGCGATATTTGCTGTTGTACGCTGCGCAACCGGCCCTTGTCGGTGGTCGCCAGCAACTCCTGAATCACGCCCAGCGCATCGGTGGAGTCCAGGATGGAAAAACCGGGTTTCAATCCCGCCAGCACCGCCTCTTCCCGCAAAAAACGCACGCCCAGTGCATGAAATGTGCTGATCGTCAGGCCTTTGAGCCGTTTCTTTTCCACGCTTTGCTGAATACGTTCAGCCATTTCGCGCGCCGCCTTGTTGGTGAACGTCAGGGCTATGATACCGCGGGCATCATAGC
This sequence comes from Advenella sp., assembly GCF_052108595.1. Classification (NCBI taxonomy): domain Bacteria; kingdom Pseudomonadati; phylum Pseudomonadota; class Betaproteobacteria; order Burkholderiales; family Alcaligenaceae; genus Advenella; species Advenella sp. The sequence continues at coordinate 40,965 of NZ_JBQEAU010000016.1, read as the reverse complement.
CGCACTCATTGATCAGATAGGCGATTTTCTGGGTGATGACGCGAGTCTTGCCGCTGCCGGCGCCTGCCAGGACCAGGCATGGTCCGTTCAGGTACAGCACCGCCTCACGCTGCGCGGGGTTCATCGATTGCAGTGCATTGCTCATTATCTAGATTTCCAGTGGGTCTACTTCGATGAAATAACGCATGCGCTGCTTCTGTCCGATTGTTTGGACCTGTGGCAGCCACTGCTGCAGAAAACGCTGCAGCGCTGGCCTTGACACCGATTCAACCAGCAATTGTGCCCGTTCGACGTGGGCAACGCGCAGAATCCGCAGGGGGACAGGATCGTAAAGACGCACGGCCTCGGGCTCGCCGTCGCCAGACAAGACCGAGGCGGCGTGTTCCCGGATGTCTTGAAGAAAGGTCAGTGCCAGCTGCACGCTTTTGGCTTCGGCGGTGATCAGGGCCTGAAAGGTAAAGGGTGGCAGGCCGGTATCCTGGCGCTCTGCCAGCAAGTCGTCGGCAAAGGCCGGGAAGTCGTTGTTAAGCAATGTCTGATAGACCGTATGGTCGGGATAGCCGGTTTGAATCAACACCTGGCCCCCTTCCGTGTGACGCCCTGCCCGACCGGCTACCTGCAGCAATTGGGCAAACAGGCGCTCGGGGGCGCGAAAATCCGCAGAAAACAGCATGGAGTCTGCATTGAGCACCGCAACCAGGCCAAGACGCTTGAAGTCATGCCCCTTTGCCACCATTTGCGTGCCTACCAGAATATCGATATTGCCGGTATGCACTTCATCGAATAGCCGCAGAGCACTACCCTTCAGGCGTGTGCTATCTGCATCAATGCGCTGGATTCGCGCTGTGGGAAACGTTTCCTGCAGAAATTCTTCAACCCGCTGGGTGCCCCGCCCCAGCGGCTGCAAATCCTGGTTGCCGCAATCAGGGCAGATGGATGGGACGCGCCTGTGGAAACCACAGTGGTGACACTGCAACTGATAGCCGCTGCCAGGAGTGCGATGCAATACCGTATGCACCGAGCACCGCGGGCACTGGCTGACCCAGCCGCAAGCGGCACAATGCATGACAGGGGCGTAGCCCCTACGATTCAGAAACACCATGGACTGTTCGCCGCGCTCGAGTCGAGTGCGGATGGCCTCCAGCACGTTCGGCTCGAACCCCTGGTTAAGCTTGGCCTTCCGGGTATCCACAAGACGAATGTCGGGAAGAAAGCGGGTTCTGGCGCGCTGCTCCAGGCTCAATCGGGTATAGCGGCCACTGAGCGCATGATGCCAGGTTTCCAGGGAGGGCGTAGCCGATCCAAGTATCAGCGGAATACCGGCATGATGTGCGCGCCAGACCGCCAGATCGCGCGCCGAATAACGCAAGCCCTCTTGCTGCTTGTAGGAAGCATCGTGTTCCTCATCGACAATAATCAGGCCGGGATTGTCCAGCGGCGCAAAAATTGTCATGCGCGTGCCCAGCAGCACCTTGAGCTTGCCGCGCTGGGCGTCTGCCCAGGCCTTCAGGCGCTCGCCATCGGCCAGCCCGCTGTGAAACACGGCAATTTCCTCGGGAGCCACGATATCTGCAAAGCGGGCCCGGACCGCCGTCTCCAACTGTGGCGTCAGATTAATTTCCGGCACCAGCATTAATATTTGCTGGCCCCGCTGCAAGAAGGCAAGCGCCGCGTGCAGATACACTTCTGTCTTGCCGCTTCCGGTCACGCCATGCAGCAGATAGGGACAATAGCCGTCTGATTGGCAAATTTGCTGCACGGCATGTTGCTGCTGGGCATTCAATACGATTGGAGAGGCGACCGCTGGGGCGACTGGACTGCGTTTTTTACGATCGGCTCGGGCTACCGGGCCGCCAGCGGACCGCTTGCCCAGATAAGCGGCCGGTTTTCTTAAGCCGTTGGGCAGTACCGGCAGAATGACCTCGCCCAACGAGCGCTGATAGTAACGCGAGGCGAAATGAGCCAGGGCCAGCCAGGAAGCAGAAAATGCCGGAAGATCGTCCAGCACCTGCTCCACATCGCGGATCTGATCCGGGTCAAGCGCGGGCGCGGGCAGCAATTCAATGACCACGCCGATAAGCTGTCGCGAGCCGAAAGGCACAATAACGCGCTGCCCTATTTGCACTGGATGCTCGCATCGATAATCGAATGCCTCCTGTCGGGGAATATCCAACACGACACGAACCCAGCTGACTTGCACGCTTAATTCCTGAAAAATGTGAGAACAGATACCACCAGAGTTATCTGTTTGAGTATTACCTTTAAGTTACATATCCATGTCAACACTTAAAGTAGTTTCGCAGGTTTCAGCGTTAAAGCATCTGCCCGAAACCACTTATTAAATAAATGACTCTGCCTGTGGATAACTTTGGGGAAAACTATATTACAAAAAAACTATTGAAATGAATTGAAGGATCAAATTTTTTTCATACCGGAAACTTCATAAACTAATTTCTTAAATTTCAATAACTTAAAACGTCAGCTCATTGTGTTACAACAGTTTGTCCAAAAACAACAGCCGCTTGACTTCTGTGTACAACTTGGCCTCAACCGTGTTTGCTTGCGCTATAGCTGTGCACTTCATCGACCAGAATTGACACATTTTGGGGCGGTGTAAATTGTGAAATTCCGTGACCAAGATTGAATACATGCCCCCCATTTGTTACCGGCCCGAAGTCGTCAATGACGCGACGCACTTCCTGACGAATGGCGTCTTCTGTTCCAAACAGCGCCATGGGATCAATATTGCCTTGCAATGCAACACGGTCGCCTACCCGCTCACGAGCCTGCTTCAGGTTAACAGTCCAGTCAAGTCCAACGGCATCGCAGCCACTGTTGACGATGTCTTCCAGCCACAATCCGCCTCCCTTGGTAAACGAAATAACCGGCACAGTAACACCATCCTGATTGCGTTCCAGCTGGCTGATTACCTTGGTGGTGTATGCAAGCGAAAATTGCTGATACAAGCCATCGGCCAGTACGCCGCCCCAGCTGTCAAAAATCATGACGGCCTGGGCTCCCGCGCGGATTTGCTCGTTCAGATACTGCACAGTAGCCTGTGCAGTGACTTCCAGAATACGATGCAGCATTGCTGGCTGCGCATACATCATGGTTTTGATTTGGCGGTAATCTGACGAGCCCCGCCCTTCTACCATATAGCAGGTAACGGTCCACGGGCTGCCGGCAAAGCCGATCAGGGGCACACGGCCATTGAGCGACTGGCGGATCTGGCTGACGGCGTCGAACACGTAGCGCAACTGATTCATATCGGGAACGGCAAGCTGCTCGACATCCTGCTGCGTGCGCAAGGGACGTGCAAACTGCGGGCCCTCACCGGCAACAAAACCCAGCCCAAGACCCATGGCGTCGGGCAGCATGAGAATATCGGAAAATAGAATGGCCGCATCCAGGGGAAACCGATCCAGAGGCTGCAAAGTGACTTCTGTGGCAAAATCCGGATTTTTAGCCAGCCCCAGAAAGGACCCCGCCCTGGCGCGGGTCTCGTTATATTCAGCCAAATATCGTCCAGCCTGGCGCATCAACCATACAGGCGTATAGGGAACATGCTGGCGCTGCAGTGCGCGCAGGAAAACATCGTTCTGCAAAACCGGGAAAGCCATCGGGTACCTTTGATATCTATAAATCTATGATTTTCTTACCGGACAGATTGTATCGTACCTGGTGTAAGAATGGCCGCTGACAGTCGCCCGGCCATCAAGCGGTTTGCCGTCAGACACCGCTGCTGTTCAAAAACCATTGTCGCGAAAGGGTTCTGCACTGATCTGGTGTTTACGCATGAGCGCCCAGAACGCCCGACGATGTTTATGGGAATTGCGGGCGGCCAGGGCGATATTGCCCTTGCTGCGCGCCAGTGCATGCGTGAGATAGGCACGTTCAAATTGGGTAACCACGACCGACTTCAGTTGCTGAAATCCTTCGGGAAATTGCGCTATTTCCTGACAGCAGACCTTGGGGACGCTCAGGCGTGCCGGATGGGCACCCGCCGGCTTGCTCCCTTGCGGCATGGGGCTGCCGATTCCGCGCAAAAGCGAAACAGGCGACAGGATACGGTCAGTGCCTGGGCTGACCCCCATCAGTGCAGCAGCAGGCGTGCGACCACCGGATCGCTTGAACGCGGGCAACAACGGCGAACCGGGCCTTTCACCGGTCAGGTGCAGTGTACCCGCGGGAGCGCACGCTGGCGCCGGCGCCGGCGCTAAAGCATATTCAGCCGGGTGCGTGATCGCAGCATCGTGAACAGCATACTGCTTCGTATTGACGCTGTCGCCCAGTAGCGAAGGAAGACGGGCCTGAAGATTACGTAGTTCATGCAAGGCACGCAGCAGCCTGACACGGATTTCCTCTGGCTCGCATGGCCATAAGGCAAAATCAACGACACCGAGCTCGAGCAGATCGATCAGGCCAATGGGGCGCAGCGACAGCCCCAATACAAAAATGGGACGATGCTGTTCGATACGGGTTTGCTGCAACAATAAACGCGTCCATACCAGCGAAGCCGATGAGACGGGCAGGCAGATGGCATCAAAATGACGCAGTGAATAAGTCATTTCCTGCAGCAGCGAGACAGATGGGAACGTACCATGGTCCGCCCCGGGGGAGGGTTCTACCAGACTGAAATGCAGACGACCATTGTGTAAACGGTCAGGTTTGAGCAGCGTTTCTGCGAGCGTTTCGCAGCCGGGAATACTGATAAGGGCGCAGTCCAGTCGTTCTTTCACCTTGAGGGCCTTTTTCATGTAACAAAGCGTACAGGATAAATGGGCTCTGCACGACCAGCAATTCGCATTTGTCACACTAGGGCAATTACTGTTAAGTGACTGTTTTTGCTGAAAAAACAACGGTTTTGCTGCACTGCATGACATAAAGGCCATATACCCTTGCTTATTGCTAGGGTTAACCCTATAATGGTTTATACCTAGTTTTTACAGTCACTTTAAAGAGCCCAATACCATGAACCTTTCTATGAAAAACGCCCTCGCAATGAGCGATACCCCTGAACTTGCTTTCAGCGATTCTATGGAACGTGAATTGATCCACAATGCAATCAACGAAGAACGCGCACTGAGCCTGACCGCTCTGGTAAAAGCCATCGCTGTCTCTGTCGCCGCAGCCTGCGTCATGATGTATGACATGATCAAGGAAACAGAAAAAGCGATTGACGACACCGAGTCCGAAGGCGGTTTCAGCTGGTAATTGCTGAACGTTCCTGCGGCAACGACGCGGGTACACGAAATCGAAGTGCAGTAATGAATGCGGCGGACGTGATCGTACGCCAAACGGGTGATTGACTGACGGCGCATCTGCCTGCAATTGAACCCACAGTGGCCAGCGAGCTACTGTGATGCAGGCGGATGACATGCCGGTTCGGCAACCTGACCGTATAGATGAGAATAAGGGGCACAAGCGCCACCCTATTGCATTGATTTACCCATCTGAATATATTTTCCGTGGCATACTGCCTGCAACAAGGCAAGCGACATGGCATCGCAGTCGCTACAGCGCTCCCCAGGCTTTTACCGTCACTGTTCGCATAAAAAGACGGACATCGCATGGCCGTTTTGTGTCCAATGTCACCTTTGTTGGCGGCAACGCTGACCACTCATAACAATAAATAAAAATATTGATGCGTGCACTTTCCTTTCGAAAGGGTATGCCAGTCGGGCGCAACACAACAACTTGCTCAATCCGATCCGCCTGCGTATATCGCGGTTGTGTCAGACGCAATTCGCTTTGGCATTCCGGGCGATTATTCTCCTTTCCCGGCAGCGACCTGGCGTTGGCAAGGCCCCGATGAGCATAATGAACGCAGTAATGCGCACAATATAATGAAAAACGGCAACAGGTGCCTGTGCCCCTGCTGCCGTTTCTGTTATGCGCTGGCACGAAAAGCCTTGGCCTTCGCGCGCCACCTGCTGTTCAGTTATTCAATTGAAATATTGCCCTTGCGAATAACTTCACTCCAGGTCTTGGTTTCATCAGAGACGAATTTTGCAAACTCTTCCGGCGTATTCTTTTCTGCCGTCGCGCCCAGACCTTCCAGCTGCTTGAGCACTTCGGGCTTGGCCAGAATTTTTTCTACGGTTGCGTTGATTTTATCAATGATAGGCTTGGGCGTACCTTTGGGCGCCACCAGGCCGAACCATGAAGACACGTTAAACTGCGGATAGCCCGACTCCTTTAGCGTAGGCACGTCGGGAAATGCATCCGAGCGCTTGTCCGTTGTCACAGCAAAGGCCTTGATCTTGCCTGCCTTGATTTGCGGTACGGCAGCAGGCATATTCTCGAACACCACATCGGTCTGGCCACCGACCAGAGCCGTCATGGACGGGCCACTGCCGCTAAACGGAATGTGCAGCATGTCGATACCGGCCTGCTGCTTGAAAAGCTCGCCCGCCAGGTGAATGGAGGTGCCGGCGCCAGAAGAACCATAGTTGATCTTGCCAGGATTGGCCTTGGCGTAGTCAACGAACTCTTTCAGGTTGTTATATGGCGTATTGTTGCTGGCAACCAGGATATTCGGCACTTTGGCAACCAGAACGATGGGCTCGATATCCTTTTCAATATTGAACCGGACGTTTTTGTACAGCGTCTGGTTAATCGTGGTAGTAACGGCCATCATCATGAGGCTATAGCCGTCTGCCTTCCTGCGCAGCAATTGGTCCGTCGCAATATTGCTGCCGGCGCCCAGTTTGTTCTCGACCACAAAGCTCTCGCCAAGTTCGTCGCCCAGGCCCTTGGCCACAATGCGGGCCAGCACGTCTGTCGTACCCCCAGCCGCGAAGCCGACCAGTACCGTCACCGGTTTTGATGGATATGCTTCTTCCTGCGCAAACGCGGTATTTGCTGCAGCCAGCAGTCCCAAGCCGGCTGCGATCGAAAAAGCGCGCGGGAAAAAACCTTTCGGAGTCAAATTCATATTCTATATCGCCTATACTTTACAATGATAATGTTGTCTGTGATTGTGCGTGCAACACAAGTGACACGCTGATTTGGAATCATGGACAGCATTCCTTTCACAACTGAAATTATAGAACACTCATGCAAAACAATAGCCAGAGTCGTCCCGGTGGAGAAATTATCGTCGATCAACTCGTCCGTCAGGACGTTGATCATGTCTTTTGTGTTCCAGGTGAGAGTTACCTGGCCGTTTTGGATGCTTTGCACGACGCCAGCATCAATGTCACGGTGTGCCGCCAGGAAGGGGGTGCGGCCATGATGGCAGAAGCCCACGGCAAGCTCACGGGCCGGCCCGGCATCTGCATGGTGACCCGCGGTCCGGGCATCTCCAACGCCCTGGCGGGTATTCACATCGCCAAGCAGGATTCCACGCCTCTTATCGTCTTTGTTGGACAAATTGAAACCGGCATGCGCGAGCGTGAAGCCTTTCAGGAAGTGGACTACCGCGCCGTTTTTGGTACGCAGACAAAATGGACCACGGAAATCGATGATGCGGCGCGCATTCCCGAACTCATCGCGCGCGCCTTTCACGTGGCCATGTCCGGTCGCCCGGGACCCGTTGTCGTCGCCCTGCCGGAAGACATGCTGGTGCAGTTGGCCACCGTAGCGGACGCGCCACGCGTAGAACCGGTAGAGTCAGCTCCGGCTCCTGAACACATGGCGCAAATGGCCACCCTGCTGGCGGGTGCGAAAAAACCACTGGCCATCCTTGGCGGCTCACGCTGGACACAAGAGGCCGTCAATAATTTTGTCCGTTTTGCCGAAAGGCAGCAACTTCCTGTAGCGGTCCAGTTCCGCCGCCAGCATCTGTTCCCGTCGTCGCATCCCAATTTCGTTGGTGATATAGGTCTGGGCATCAATCCGAAACTACTCAAGATGGCGCAGGAAGCCGACGTGATTCTGCTGGTGGGCGGACGCATGTCGGAAATCGCTTCGCAAAGTTACACACTACTGGACATCCCGGTACCAAAACAGTCGCTGATTCATGTTCACCCGGACAGCCAGGAACTGAACCGCGTCTATCAGGCAACACTGGCCATCAACGCCACGCCAGTTCAGTTTGTCAATGCCGCCACCGGGCTCTCTGTCAGCGACCAGGGCACGCGCAAGGACTATGTTGATGCCGCCCATGCAGCCTATCTGGAATGGAGCGATCCACAGTCTGTGAGCACGCCCGGCGACCTGCAAATGGGTAAAGTCATGGCGTATCTTGAAAACAATCTGGAACCGGACGCCATTCTAACCAATGGCGCCGGCAACTATGCCACCTGGCTGCATCGCTTTCACCGCTTCAATCATTTCAATACCCAATTGGCCCCTACTTCCGGGTCAATGGGCTACGGGGCGCCCGCTGCCGTAGGCGCCAAGCGCGTCATGCCACAGCGGCAGGTTGTCTGCTTTGCCGGCGATGGTTGCTTTCTGATGCACGGTCAGGAGTTTGCCACTGCCGTACAGTACGGATTGAATATTATTGTGCTTGTGTTCGACAACAGCATGTACGGTACGATACGCATGCACCAGGAAAAACACTACCCTGGCCGCGTCAGCGCCACCGACCTGCAGAATCCGGATTTTGCCGCTTATGCGGTGGCGTTTGGCGGCCATGGAGAGCGGGTGGAAAAGAGCGAAGATTTCGGGCCTGCGTTTGAGCGGGCAGTGGCCAGCGGCAAACCAGCGATTTTGCACTGCCTGATCGATCCGCAAGCCATTACCCCTACCGCCACGCTGGATCAACTGCGCGCTGCTGCAGAAAAATCACAAACGAAGTAATCCCGTGAAGACACTGGCGGTTTGAAGCGCACCACAAACCGTCACTACCCGGGCCTGATCCAGGCATTTATAAGGGTAAGCACCCGCACTGGTGTGCCTTCAAACTATTTGCGACAAGCCTGGATCGCGAGGACAATCAGCCTGGGGACACAAAAAGCAAAAGACGCCACCAGGGCGTCTTTTACTTTTACTGACAGTACCGCAGCAACAATGAAAAATCAGTGACGATTTTTCATGTTGGCCAATCGGCGGGCAGCAGCAACCTGCGCTGCCAGCATAGCCAGTTCGGCTTCGACAGCGGCAATATCCTGCTTGTCGTGTGCGTTCTCGAGTGCTTCCAGCGCCTGCTGGCGAGCCTTCTCGGCCTTGGCTTCGTCCAGGTCTGCCGCACGGATTGCCGTGTCGGACAGGACTGTAACGCCAAATGGCTGCACTTCAAGAATACCACCGGCTACAAACACCAGCTCTTCTGTTCCATCTTCACGTACGATTTTCAACGTACCAGGACGGACCTTGGAGATCAGCGGCGTGTGGCCGGGCAGAACGCCCAGCTCACCGCTTTCACCCGGCAAAGATACAAACTTGGCTTCGCCCGAGAAGATGGATGCTTCAGCACTGACAACATCTACTTTGAGTAAAGTAGCCATAGTTATTCCTTATTTTAAGCCTTTCGCTTTTTCAAAGGCTTCATCGATGGTACCGACCATGTAGAAAGCCTGTTCGGGCAGCGCATCGCATTCACCGTCAACAATCATCTTGAAGCCGCGAATGGTTTCAGACAACGGTACGTATTTACCAGGAGAGCCGGTAAAGACCTCGGCAACGTGGAACGGCTGAGACAGGAAGCGCTGGATTTTACGTGCACGGGCAACAGCCTGTTTGTCTTCAGGAGACAGCTCGTCCATACCCAGAATCGCAATAATGTCGCGCAATTCTTTGTAGCGTTGCAGTGTCTGCTGCACACCACGGGCCACTGCGTAATGCTCTTCACCAACCACTTGCGGATCCAGCTGACGGCTGGTGGAATCCAGTGGGTCAACCGCTGGATAAATACCCAGAGAAGCGATGTCACGCGACAGCACGACCGTAGAGTCCAAATGCTGGAAGGTTGTAGCAGGAGATGGGTCGGTCAAGTCATCGGCGGGAACGTAAACGGCCTGGATCGATGTAATGGAACCGGTTTTGGTAGAGGTAATACGCTCTTGCAGTACACCCATTTCCTCGGCCAGTGTTGGCTGATAGCCCACCGCAGAAGGCATACGACCCAGCAGCGCAGATACTTCGGTTCCGGCCAGGGTGTAACGATAAATGTTATCAACGAAGAACAGAATGTCACGGCCTTCGTCACGGAATTTCTCGGCCATTGTCAGGCCGGTCAAAGCCACGCGCAGACGGTTGCCCGGAGGTTCGTTCATCTGACCGAACACCATGGCTACTTTGTCCAGAACGTTGGACTCTTCCATTTCGTGATAGAAGTCATTACCTTCACGAGTACGCTCACCCACACCGGCAAACACGGACAGACCGGAGTGCTGTTTGGCGATGTTGTTGATGAGTTCCATCATGTTAACGGTTTTGCCCACACCGGCACCACCGAACAGGCCCACTTTACCGCCTTTGGCGAACGGGCAAACCAGGTCAATCACCTTGATGCCGGTTTCCAGCAGCTCGACCGAAGGAGACAGTTCGTCAAACTTTGGTGCAGGCTGGTGAATTGCGCGTCTTTCCTCGGTAGCAATAGGACCGGCTTCGTCGATAGGACGACCCAGCACATCCATGATGCGGCCCAGAGTGGCTTCACCGACAGGAACGGAAATAGCAGCGTTGGTACGGCCAACGGACATGCCGCGACGCAGACCGTCACTTGAGCCCATTGCAATCGTACGCACAACACCGTCGCCCAGCTGTTGCTGAACTTCCAGTGTCAAACCTTTCTCGGCGAATTTTGATTCATTGTCCGCCAGGACAAGGGCTTCATAAACTTTTGGCATGTTGTCGCGTGGGAACTGAATATCCACGACGGCGCCGATGCACTGAACGATGGTACCGTTACTCATGTCGATTCCTTACTTAATAACGATTGAAAGATGCCGGTTCGTGTTGACCCGAAGGTTACACGGCCGCGGCGCCCCCCACGATTTCTGAAATTTCTTTGGTGATAGATGCCTGACGGGTTTTGTTGTAAACCAGTTGCAGCTCTCCGATCACTTTCTTTGCATTGTCCGATGCAGCCTTCATCGCCACCATCCGTGCCGACTGCTCTGACGCCATATTTTCCGCAACTGCCTGATACACCAGACCCTCAACGTAACGGGCCAGCAAATCGTCGATGACCGATTTGGCATCGGGCTCGAAGATGTAGTCCCACTGGTAGCTCGATTCGATCGCTGCCTCTTCGTCTTCGGCTTTTGCAGCACCGGCGACAAATGGATCCTTCAAGCCATCCGGCAACGGCAGCAGACGCATGATCGTTGGCTCCTGCCTCATGGTGTTCACGAAATGCGTGGACGCCACATAGAGGGCATCGATCTTGCCGTCCAGATAATCGTCAAGCTGTACCTTGAGAGCGCCAATCAGACGTTCAAGATGTGGCTGATCACCAAGCTGCACTTCGTTGGATACCAGATTGCTACCGATACGTGTCAGCAGGCTCAACCCTTTATTACCCAGGGCAGTCGTCTGGACCTTGATACCCTTGGCTTCAAATTCCTTGAGACGCGCCAGCACCAGCCGGGAGATATTTGTATTCAGGCCGCCGCACAGACCCTTGTCTGTGGTGACCAGCACTACACCCACCGCCTTGATATCTGTACGTTCTTCCATGTACGGATGACGGTAGTCAGGATGCGTTTGCATCATGTGTGCAGCGATTTCGCGTACTTTCTTGGCATAGGGACGGCCGGCACGCATTCTTTCCTGCGCCTTGCGCATTTTGGATGCTGCCACCATTTCCATGGCCTTGGTGATCTTGCGCGTGTTTTGCACGCTCTTGATCTTCGTACGAATTTCCTTGATTCCAGGCATTTCGCTTTCCTGTTAAACCAATTTCAGGAAGGTGCACGGCAACAGGCCCTGCACCTCACGGACTTACTTAATATGAGCCACCAGATTTGAAGCTGGCAACAATATCTTTCAGTGCAGCTTCGTCTTCTTTGGACAGTTCTTTCGTATCTTCGATACGGCCGATCAGATCAGCGTGCTTGTTCTTAAGCTCATCTTTCAGGCCTTTCTCGAAGGACAGAACCTTCTCGACTTCAACGTCGTCCAGGTAGCCATTGTTCACGGCGTACAGTGAGACGGCCAGTTCCCAAACCTGCAAAGGTTGGTATTGAGGCTGCTTGAGCAGTTCGACCACGCGTTTACCACGCTCGAGCTGACGGCGTGTTGCGTCGTCAAGATCGGAGGCAAACTGGGCAAAGGCTGCCAATTCACGATACTGGGCCAAGTCGGTACGAATACCACCGGACAGTTTTTTGATGACTTTGGTCTGCGCTGCACCACCAACCCGCGATACGGAGATACCCGCGTTGATCGCTGGGCGCACACCGGCGTTGAACAGATCGGTCTCAAGGAAGATCTGGCCGTCGGTAATGGAAATCACGTTGGTAGGAACGAACGCAGAAACGTCGCCTGCCTGGGTTTCAATGATCGGCAGCGCGGTCAGAGAACCGGTTTTGCCTTTCACTTCACCATTGGTGAATTTTTCTACGTAATTTGTGTTAACGCGAGCTGCACGCTCAAGCAGACGGGAGTGCAGATAGAACACGTCACCAGGATAAGCTTCACGGCCTGGCGGGCGACGCAGCAACAGGGAAACCTGACGGTATGCCCAGGCTTGTTTGGTCAGATCATCATAAACGATCAGGGCATCTTCACCACGGTCGCGGAAATATTCACCCATGGTGCAACCGGCATACGCTGACAGATACTGCATGGCAGCAGAGTCAGATGCAGTAGCTGCAACAACAATCGTGTATTCCATTGCGCCGAGCTCTTCGAGCTTACGGACCACGTTGTTCACGGTAGAGGCTTTCTGACCGATAGCAACGTAAACGCAGGTCACGTTCTTGCCTTTCTGGCTGATGATCGCGTCGATGGCAACAGCGGTTTTACCTGTCTGGCGGTCACCAATAATCAGTTCGCGCTGACCACGGCCGATAGGCACCATGGAGTCGATTGATTTAATACCGGTTTGCAACGGCTGAGAAACAGACTGGCGCTCAATAACGCCGGGTGCCACTTTCTCGATAATGTCGGTTGCTTTCGCGTTGACCGGACCTTTACCGTCGATGGGCTGACCCAGTGCGTTGACCACGCGGCCGCGCAATTCGGGGCCAACGGGTACTTCGAGAATACGACCGGTTGTTTTGACTTGATCACCTTCGGATACGCCGGTGTAATCACCCAGAATAACGGCACCCACGGAGTCACGCTCGAGGTTCAGAGCAAGACCGTAGACGTTATTGGGAAACTCCAGCATTTCGCCTTGCATCACATCGGAAAGACCGTGGACGCGTGTGATACCGTCGGTTACGGAAACAACCGTACCTTGCGTACGAACATCGGCAGAAGCGCCCAGGCCTTCAATACGGCTTTTGAGCAGTTCGCTGATTTCTGACGGATTGAGTTGCATGTTCAGACTCCTGAAATCCTGTTATGTATGGCGCTTAGTGAGCCGCCAGTGTGTCGCGCAGGCGGCTCAACTGAGCCTGCACGGAAGTATCTAATACCTGATCACCTACTGTTACGCGAACGCCACCGATAAGCGATGGATCAACGGTAACAACCGGCTTCAGTTTAACGCCGAATTTTTTCTCCAGCCCGGCAATCAGTTCCTGCACCTGGGCTTCGGACATCTCGAAAGCACTGGTGATATCTGCCTGCGCAGTCCCATCATTGCGGTTTCTGAGCGCCTCGAACTGCTCGGCGATTTGTGGCAGGAGCAAAAGACGATCGTTTTCAATGAGCAGGTCGACGAAATTGCGCATTGGCTGCGACAAGGACGTTTTGAGCAGGCCCAGAAAAACATCTTCTTTTGTTTTTCGTTCCAGTTGCGGATCTGACATCGCTTCACGCACATCTTTCAGACTTGAAAGCTGCGCGAGCTCATTGACGGCATCCGACCATGCAGCAAGACCTGCCGGATCATTTTTCGCAGAGGCAAAAAGCGCCTCGGCGTACGGACGGGCAACGGTTGATAGTTCTGCCATGGTATTTCCGAATTAAAGCTGTGCCTTGAGTTGGTTCAGCAACTCGGCATGCGTCTGAGGATTGACTTCGCGCTTGAGAATCTGCTCTGCGCCTTTGACGGCAAGGGCAGCTACTTCATCACGCAGGCTGTCCCGTACACGCTGCACTTCACGCTCGGCATCCTGTTGGGCCTGAGCGATGATGCGTGAACGTTCAGTTTCTGCTTCTCCGCGGGCAGCATCAACAATCGATGCGGCATGTTTTTCAGCGTCCTGCAAGCGAGCATGTGTTTGCTGCTTGGCATCGGCTTCGATCAGACTGATACGAGCCTGGGACTGAGCGAGATCCGCTTTGCCTTTGTCGGCTGCAGCCAGACCATCGGCAATCTTCTGACGACGTTCTTCAATGGCCTTGATCAGCGGAGGCCACACGAATTTCATCGTGAACCACGCCAGCACAAAAAAAACGAGCGTCTGGAAAAAGAGCGTCGCGTTTAAATTCACGGTCGTTTCCCTTCAATAATGGGCGGTTTCGCCTGGGCGAAATCCTGAAATTTACTTGAACTTTTGTCATTGGCGAACCCTGAATTTCAGGGTTCGCTATTCCATCTTGTTCACCACCATCCGAAGATGGCCTTACGTCTTGTTATCAGGCACCAAACGGGCTTGCGAACGCGAACAGCATGGCGATACCAACACCGATCAGGAACGCAGCGTCGATAAGACCAGCCAACAAGAACATTTTAGTTTGCAAAACGTTCATCAGTTCTGGCTGACGAGCGGATGCTTCGAGGTATTTACCGCCCATGATACCGATACCGATACACGCGCCTATAGCGCCCAGGCCGATGATGAAAGCGCAAGCAAGAGCAACGAAAGCTGCTGTGGTCATGACAACTCCTTGTGGTTATGAACCTAAAACAATTTAAAGATGGAAAATTACTGCTTAAAACTTGGTAGATCGGTTATTGATTTCCGATCTACCGACTACGGCATAACAGAACCTGCTATGACGAAACCTTAGTGGCTCTCATGCGCCTGACCAAGATATACCAGGGTCAGCATCATGAAAATAAAGGCCTGGAGCAGGATGATCAGGATATGGAAAATAGCCCATATTGATCCGGCCAGTACCTGGCCAATGCCAAGCCCGATATTCATTGCGGAAAAACCGGTCCATGCACCACCCAACAGGGCAATCAGCATGAACAACAGTTCACCGGCGAACATATTACCGAACAACCGCATACCGAGAGAAACGGTTTTGGCAGCGTATTCGATGATATTGAGCAACAGATTGAAAGGCGACAGCAGGACAGCGGCAAAGCCATGCGCGTGAAACGGCGCAGTGAACAGCTCTTTCACAAAACCACCGGCGCTCTTGATTTTGATACCGTAGTAAAAAGACAGCAGCAACACAGCCAGAGACATTCCCATGGGAACGTTCAAGTCGGCAGTAGGAAGAATGCGATGATAATACAGGGGGCCATGCGCAGTAGCGTCACCGGTCAGGCCCAGCCAGCCGAAAATGGCACCAGCCAGATCAACCGGGATAAGGTCCAGCACGTTCATCAGCGTGACCCACAAAAACACGGTCAACGCCAATGGCGCGATGAACTTGCGCGATACTTCGTTATGAACAATGCTTTTTGCCTGATCGTTGACCATATCAACAACCATTTCGACGCTAGCCTGAAAACGACCAGGTACGCCATTGGTCGCACGGCGGGCTGCCAGCCATAGGAGGAATACGACAGCCAGACCCGTGGCCAGAGACCAGAATACGGAGTCGTAATTGATAACACTCATATCCAGAATGCTGGTTTGAGGATGACCCGTATTGTTCAGGTGCGCCAGGTGATGCTGGACATAAGCTGACTGAGGCGATACTTCGGCAGATGCAGCCATTTAGTACGTACTCCAAATTCGCAGCCGGTTCAGGCTGCATTTTGATTTATCCCATTTATGTCTGACTACCTGAGTTTATTCAACACAAGCAGCAGGACATACCCCTTCAATACAACAACAAGCCCGATCAGCAAGGCAGGCCAGACAAGGTAGGTTCCCGCGAACCTGACTACCAGGGCCAGCAATGCCAGCGTTCCGCCAATCTTCAGCGCTTGCGTCCAAAAGAACGTAAGCGCACCGGCGTTAGCCTGACTGTAAATCTTTACAAGCATATGAAGAGCAGCGAACGAGGATGGGATCAGATAAATCAACCCCCCGACCAGCGCCGATAGCGCTGCATAGCCCCCCGCAACAAGCCAACTCACCAGTGCTGTTATGAGCAGCAACGCTGCTTGTGCCAGCACCAGATTAACCAGGCCCCTTGCCGCCCTTGCGTTCATCCTGGCTCGCTCTTGTGGAGTCAAGCTCAGTGAACGCGCTTCCTGTGGCGTTGTTTGTGCTTTTTCTGACATTACCGTCGCAGCCTTTCCTACTGCGGTGTGTTGGTTATTGGCAACGGGCGTATCTGTAGACACCCCGGACTGCAAAACCGACCTTCCCGGCAAATGCTTCGTACGATCAGGTCCGATGGCTCCCGTTGGATGATTCATGCCGATGGATGATTCATAAGTAAAGCCCCCGCGCCGTTCATAACGGTTTTTAGCATTCAGTTAAGCCATAGAAGTATATCGTATATTTCAAGTCATAGGCAAGACGCGGGGACGTTTTCTTACATATTATTGAAGGCAGGTGCTCGCTTGCCAACAAAGGCGTCCATCCCTTCTTTCTGGTCCTTTGTCGCAAACGTTGCGTGAAATACACGGCGCTCAAACAACAACCCCTGCTCAAGTGTTGTTTCCAGCGCCACGTTGACGCATTCCTTGGCCATCATGAGCGTAGTTTGCGACATGCCCGCCATGCCCTGCGCGATCTTGATCACTTCCTCGAGAAAATTTTCGACCGGCAGGACACGAGCAACCAGCCCCGCGCTTTCTGCTTCCTTGGCGTCCATCATGCGGCCCGTGAGCACCAGATCCATGGCCTTGGCCTTGCCCACTGCGCGGGTCAACCGCTGCGTGCCGCCCAGGCCGGGGATCGTACCCAACTTGATTTCGGGCTGGCCGAATCGGGCGCTTTCGGCCGCATAGATGGTGTCGCACATCATGGCCAGCTCGCAACCACCGCCCAAGGCATAGCCCGAGACCGCCGCAATGACTGGCTTGCGAATGACATTCTTCATGGTTTCCCAGTCGCCGCCAATGTAATTGCTCTTGTAGACATCCATATAATCCCAGTCTTTCATGGCCGAGATATCGGCACCGGCAGCAAACGCCTTGTCGGAACCGGTCAATACAATGACATTGACACTGCTGTCTGCCTGCATGGCCAGCAGGGCCTGGCTAAGTACGCGCATCAGCTCATTGCTAAGCGCATTCAGGACCTTGGGACGATTGATGGTAATGACGCCGACAGCGCCTTCGACACGCGATACGACAAATTCTTCTGACATGCTTCGGTCTCCCTGTGAGTATTCGGATATTCACTGAAATTGTGTCGATTATTGTAGCCACTGAATGGTCAAAAAACGACAAACCTGCGGTTTTTGCTATAGTTACTTACTTAACCCCAAAATTTTACAGAGTCAGTATGCCTTCCGTTTCCTATCAGATCACGCCCGCCGACCCCGCCGCTCATTATTTTGATGTCCAGGTCACCATTGACAACCCCGACCGTCGCGGCCAGGTTGTGTCGCTGCCGGCATGGATCCCCGGCAGCTATCTGATACGGGATTTTTCCCGGCATATTCACGGCCTGACGGCAAAGACCGGCAGATCTGCGCTGGCCGTCAAAAAACTGGATAACCACACCTGGCAAGTGGCGCCCAGCTCCCGCCGCCTGACGCTCAATTATCGGGTGTACGCCTGGGATCTGTCGGTGCGCTGCGCCCATCTGGATCAGACCCATGGCTTTTTCAATGGCACCAGCGTTTTTCTGAAAGTGCATGGCCGCGAAAAGCAACCATGCCAGGTGACGATTGAACCGGGCAGCAGCACCCGCCATTGGCGCGTTTATACCAGCCTGCGACCGGCACGCCGGGGCCGGCAGACGACCCTGCCGCATCGGTTCGGGGTCTATGAGGCGCCCGATTACGATGCCCTGGTGGACCATCCGGTCGAGATGGGCACGCCTCACGTGGAAACGTTTACCGTATGCGGGGCCAAACATGAAATGGTGTTCACCGGGGTGT
This sequence comes from Advenella sp., assembly GCF_052108595.1. Classification (NCBI taxonomy): domain Bacteria; kingdom Pseudomonadati; phylum Pseudomonadota; class Betaproteobacteria; order Burkholderiales; family Alcaligenaceae; genus Advenella; species Advenella sp. The sequence goes on along the minus strand of NZ_JBQEAU010000016.1, from coordinate 22,833 downwards.
TGCCCAACGTCGACTTCAAGCGCATTGCACGCGATACGGCGAAAATCTGCGAAACCCAGATCCGTTTTTTTGAGCCTCGCAGCCAGCGCGCACCGTTTCTGGACAGCGCCGATCGCTATGTGTTCATGACTTACGTGACAGGAAAGGATTATGGCGGCCTGGAGCATCGCGCCTCCACGGCACTGGTGGCGTCCCGCCAGGACCTGCCTGTGATCGGCAACGATGAACGCAGCGAAGGCTATACCGGTTTTCTCGGTCTGGTCAGCCACGAATATTTTCATACATGGAATGTCAAGCGCATCAAGCCGCAGGCCTTTGTCCCCTATGATCTGTCCCAGCCCAATCTGACCAGCTTGCTGTGGATTTTCGAAGGCTTCACCTCATACTACGATGATCTGATGCTATTGCGCGCCGGCGTCGTAGATGAAAACGACTATCTGCAACTGCTGGGCAAGACTATTACCGGCGTACACAGGGCGCCGGGGCGCTTCAGGCAGAGCGTAGCCGACAGCTCCTTTGACGCATGGAATCGATATTATCGCCAGGACGAGAGTTCCATCAACAATATCGTCAGCTACTATACAAAGGGGTCCCTGGTCGCGCTGGCGCTGGATCTGAGCATTCGCAACGCCACCGGCAACCGCAAGTCGCTGGACGACGTCATGCGATTGCTTTGGGATCGCTATGGCCGCCGCTTTTACCAGTCACGCCAGCGTGGCTTGCAGGAGCATGAATTTGCGGGCCTGCTCAAGCAGGCGACGGGCGTGGATCTGCAGTCATTTATTGACGCGGCCACCGAACAAACAGACGATTTGCCGCTGGCCTCGTTGCTGGAAACACAAGGCATCAGCCTGTCCTGGCAGACCGAGCGCCGCGCACCAGGCATTGGCGCCACCATGCGGGCCACGGCAACCGGTGAACCGGGCCTGGCGCAGGTTATTGAAGGCGGCGCAGCGCATGCGGCAGGCCTGTCGGCCGGCGATATTCTGCTGGCCATGGATGGCCTGCGCATTGAAGCGTCAAACTGGGACAAGCTGCAGGACCGCTACCGGCCCGGACAGCAAGTCCTTATTCATTATTTCAGACGTGATGAGCTGCGCAGCACGCAACTCACGCTGCAGGCGCCGGCTCATGACAAGTGCAATTTAACCAGGCAATCTGCCAGCCAGGACAGCAATTAACGATCGCGTGTTGCACACACTGGACATGCCAGATTGCGCTCCAGCAGCAGCGTTTGCCACTGCATGGATAGCGCATCGAGCATCATCAGCCGACCGCGCAGGTTGTCGCCCGCACCCAGCAGCGTTTTGATGGTTTCGGCCGCCTCTACGCTGCCGATGATACCGACCAGCGGCGCAAAGACGCCCATGGTGGCACAGTTGTCGGTCTGTAAATTGTCTGAGGGAGGAAATGCGCAGGCGTAACAGGGCGAGTCTGCGTGGCGCGTATCAAACACCGTCACCTGGCCAGCAAACCGGATGGCCGCACCCGACACAAAGGGCTTGGCGTGTGCAACGCATACTTCATTGATGGCCTGGCGTGTGCGGAAATTATCGGTGCAGTCCACGATAATATCGACCCCGGCAAGCAACTGCCCCAGGCGATCGGTGTCGACCCGTTCGACGACCGTGTCCACCCCGCAATCCGGATTGATCTGGCCAATGGCCGCAAGCGCTGATTCTGCCTTGCTCTGGCCGATGCGTGCAGTGGTATGGATGATCTGGCGCTGCAAATTCGACAGCTCGACCTGATCGTCATCTACCAGCACCAGCCGACCAACGCCGGCAGAGGCCAGATACGCGGCCACCGGCGAGCCCAGCCCACCGAGCCCGAGGATCAGCACGGAACTGGCAAGCAGTTTTTCCTGCCCCTCAATGCCGATGGCCTCAAGCATCAGATGTCGCGCATAGCGCAGTAGCTGGTTATCATCCATTGGCTATTTTCCTGCGGGCTGCGCGGGTGCCGCCGGCTTGACAGCATCAGCCGGCGCCTTGCGCTCGACTGGCGGTGGCGCAGCAGGCGCGGCCTTATCAGGCTCATCTGCGTCAGCAGGTTCGCCCTTGACTGGCTTATCACCCTGATCCTGTCCCGGTTTGGCGACGCTGTCAGAAGCCGCGTCAATGGATTTGCTCTCCGTCTGCTTTTCCTTCTCGCTCAGTTGCTTTTCGGCAACCGGTGCACCGCCCTTGACCGGTTTGCCCAGCAGTTTGTTCACCGCCTGCGCCAGCTGAAAATCGTCAGCCGAGCCGAACTCAAAGACCTGCTGGTCCTCTGCCGTTTCGTCGGGCTTGATTGAGGTGGTGCCTTTGACTTCACCGTTTTCACCAGCCTGGTCATTGCGCAGATGCTCGGCCAGGTCGGCCTCGCGCGGGAAGCTGAACAGATCGCCTTTTTCGGTGTCCGTCACCACGACATCCGGAACAATGCCGGTGGCCTGGATGGAGCGCCCGGAGGGGGTGAAATAACGTGCCGTGGTCAGCTTGAGCGCCGTATTATCGTCCAGCGGCATGACCACCTGGACCGAACCCTTGCCGAAACTGCGATTACCCATCACCGTGGCGCGCTTGTGGTCCTGCAGCGCGCCAGCGACAATTTCCGCAGCTGATGCCGAACCAACGTTGATCAATGCCACCATGGGAACCGTTCTGGTCCAGGCTGGCAGGCCTTTCAGATAATCACTCGAATTGTGAACGTAGTCCCGCGCATCGGCTTTGAACACATGCGAATCCTGATCGTCGCGGGACTTGGTAGACACCACATTGATGCCGGGCTTCAGAAATGCCGCCGACACCCCGATGGCGCCCGTCAACAATCCGCCTGGATCGTTGCGCAAATCAAGCACCAGACCTTTCGGTTTGCCCTTGGCGTCCAGCTGTTTCAAGTGCGTCGCCAGATCGGGACCTGTGCGTTCCTGAAACTGCGATACACGCACATAGGCGATCGCATCAGGCAGCATTTTGCTGCGCACGCTTTGCACCTTGATCACAGCGCGGACCAAATCAAAGTCCAACTGTTTGCCGGTGGACGGACGGCTGACCGAAAGCTTGATCGACGTACCCACGTCTCCCCGGAGATTCTTCACCACATCGTTCAGCGGCTTGCCTTCCATACTTTCGCCATTGATGCCGGTAATGATGTCGCCTGGCATGATGCCGGCCTTGGCCGCCGGCGTATCTTCAATGGGCGAAATAATTTTCACAAAGCCTTTTTCGGGGCCGATCTCAATGCCCAGGCCACCAAACTCGCCATCGGTGGACACTCGCATCTCTTCATATTCTTGCTCATCCAGATAGGCCGAATGCGGATCCAGATCCTGAACCATGCCCTTGATCGCGGACTCGATCAGTTTCTGGTCCTCTATCGGCTCTACGTAGCTGTTTTTGATCGCAGCGTACACGCGCGCGAAACGCTGCAGCTCGGCAAATGGCAACGACTCTTCGGCAGGCAGCGGAGCGTGAGTCTCGGGTGCGGGAATCTGCCGCGCCGGATTGGCCGGCTTCTGCTGAGACAAAGCCACTGGCGAATAGGCGATGCCTGCCTGAATCAGCCCGATGATAATTACATATGACAACTGGCGCACTGCAAACAATTTCATAGCGTCTTCCGGATAAATGCGCGGCACCGTTACCGGGCCAGCCAGCTCATGGGATCTACCGGAGTAGACCCTTGTCTGATTTCGAAATAGAGGCCAGGGTCAACCTGCCCCCCCGTAGCGCCGACACGGGCAATGGTCTGGCCAATGCGTACTCGGTCGCCCACCTTTTTGCTCAGGCTCTGATTGTAACCATATACACTCAGATACCCATTCTGGTGATCCACAATAATGAGGTTACCAAATCCCTGAATCCATGATGCATAAACTACGCTACCGCTGCCAACCGCCTTGACCGGCGTGCCGCTGCCCGCCCGAATCAGAATGCCGCGCCAGACATCACCCGTATCGGGACGCGGCGTGCCGAAGCGACCCTGCACACTGCCGCGTACGGGCCAGGGTGCACCGCGCTGCAGGCCGGCAGTGCCAGACGAGGCTTCTGCAGCAGCCTTGCGCTCATCTTCACGCGCCTTCTGCGCCAGCCGCACTTGCTCTTCAGCCTTCAGGCGCGCCAGACGGGCCTTCTCGCGATCGATTTCCAGATTTTCCCGCTGTATCCGCGCCAGCGCCAACTGCTCCTGCGCCGCTGCCGCAGAACGGCTGGCTGTGTTCAGGTCGGGCGAAGGCGGTACGCCAGCGCCGGCAGATGGCGCGTTTTCGCGGGCGCGCCGCAGGGCCTCTGTCTGTTCTTCGGCCGTCATATAGGCGCGTTGTTCTGCTTCCCGGGCCGCCTGGGCCTGACGCGCCGCCTGATCCGCGCGCCTTGCCGCAAGCGCCGCCTGCTGGGCAGCTTCACGAGCGGCCTGCTCACGGGCCTGTTGCAGCGCCTTGCGTCGCGCAGCCTCGCGGGCCTCGCGCTCGATTGCGGCACGACGAATGGCCTCGCGCTGCTTGACAATGCTGCCCTGAATATCATCGATAAGCGCGTTCAGGCGCTTGTCGTCCCGCGCCAGCTTGCCAGCCTGGGACCGCCGCGCTTTCAGATCTTCTTCAACCCTGGCCAGCACCGCCGCGTGCTTTTGCTTTTCCTGCTCCAGATCAGCCTTGCTTTTTTCTGCGTCATCAGCCAATTTCTGCAACGTTTTCCGGTGATCCGCCACCTTCTTTTTGACGGCGTCAAGACGGGCGATTTCGGTGTTGAGCGCTTCAACAGCCTGGGTTCTTGCCTTGGTAACATAACTGAGGTAGGTCAGGTCACGGCCGATTTTCTGTGCATCATCGCCGGAGAGCAGCGCGGCCCATGGTGAAACACCGTGGGTGTACTGGGACTTGAGCTGCTCTGCCAGTTCCTGGCGGCGCTGCTCCATGAGCCCCTGCTGCGCGGCCTGCTCCTGGCGCAGGTCGTCCAGCTCCCTCTCGGTCTTGTCCCTCTGGCTGTCCAGATCATCAAGCCTGGCATTGAGCCGGGAAATTTCGGTCTCGGACTGGCGCAGCGACTCGGTGACATCCTTGCGATCGCTTTCGGATTCATCGATCCGCTTCTGAACTTGCGCAATTTTTTCCTGAAGGTCACGACGCAACTGTTCGGCATTCTGCTGCTGTTTGGTAAGCGAAGAAATGGATTGCGCGCCCGCCGGCCCGCTCGCAAGCAGAACCAGACAGGCAAGCGTCGCACTGCCGAGCAAACGCAATGATAACAAGGGACCGGACCCACTCATGACGCCTTCCCTATGGCCGGCATGCAGACAGAAGACGCAATGTGCGCGAGACCCGGATCACGTCAGTCCTTTTTGGCCTTTCCCTGGGCCGCAACAGCAGCCATGGCCGCAGCGATGGCATCCTGGTCGCCCAGATAATAGTGTTTAATGGGCTTGAGGTTCTCATCAAGCTCATAGACCAGCGGCTGGCCGGTAGGGATATTTAAATTGACGATATCGTCTTCAGAGACCTGATCCAGATGTTTGATCAATGCACGCAGACTATTGCCGTGGGCAGAAATAAGCACATTGCGGCCAGCCTTGATCGCGGGCGCAATGGATTCATTCCACAATGGCAGTACCCGTTCAACGGTATCCTTCAGGCATTCGGTTGCCGGCAGATCGGCAGGGGCAATGCGACTATAGCGGGCATCAAAGCGCGGATGGCGTTCGTCGTCTCCGTCCAGTGGCTCGGGCGCAATCGCGTAGGCCCGACGCCACACCAGCACCTGCTCATCACCATACTTCTGGGCGGTTTCCGCCTTGTTCAACCCCTGCAGCGCACCATAGTGCCTTTCGTTCAGGCGCCAGCTATAGTGCACCGGCGTGTACATGGCATCCATGGCGTCCAGGGCGATCCAGAGGGTGCGGATGGCGCGTTTTAACACAGATGTGAATGCCAGATCGAAGGTGTAGCCTTCTTTTTTGAGCAGCTCGCCTGCTTCCCAGGCCTGCTGACGACCGGTTTCAGTCAGATCGACGTCTTTCCAGCCGGTAAACCGGTTTTCAAGATTCCACTGGCTTTCGCCATGGCGCATTAACACTAGCTTATACATTATTGATTCCCGCAAGACAAACTGAAAAACTGTACCGGGTTGAAAATCGGCCCGCCGCGTGCCTGCGGCCCGGGTCAACCATTAATTTTGTCTATTTTACAGAAGTCTTATCACGAATAGGCGAGCTATTTTATAATCAGTAAATTCAGCGTTTGAAAAACGAAATTTACAGGATTCATTGTGGATTTTCTTTTTTATCAAAACTCGATTTACTTTCTTATTTTTCTGCTGGTAGCCGGCGCCCTGCTGGTTTTCCCCCTGCTGCGCCAACAGGGCAAAGGCAATACCGGGCTGAGCGTCAAAGATGCGGTCAACCTGGTCAACCGTGAAAACGCGGTGTTTGTCGATCTGCGTGCCGCCGATAGCTATCGCAGCGGCTCCATTCCTTCTGCCCGCAATCTGCCAGCAGCCGACTTTGAACAGAAAGCCGGTACCCTGCCGCGCAACAAACCGCTGATCCTGGTGTGCGACAATGGACGTGAATCGGCCAAAATGGCCAACGTGCTGCGCAGCAAGAACACCGAGAACGTGTATACGCTGGCCGGCGGCATGGGGGCCTGGAAGGCTGACGGCATGCCCGTCAAGCAACACAGCTGACGTCATCGCCGGCGTCGCCACGGCGGCGCAGCACCGCATCCATTGCTACACAGAGAACAGATAAGGCTCATGATGAAAAAAGTGACCATGTATTACAAGCAGACCTGCCCCTACTGCGTGCGCGCAGAAAAATTATTGCGTGAACGCGGGGTGAGCGATCTGGAGAAAATCAGCATTGACACAAACCGGGAGCAGCGGGCTGCTATGATTGAACGATCCGGCGGGCGTACAACGGTGCCGCAAATCTTCATCGACCAGGCGCATATCGGTGGCTGTGACGAGCTGATGGCACTTGACCGCGACGGTAAACTGGTTAACATGCTGGGTGCATAACCCGCTTATTTTTGATATTTACATAATTAGGAAGTTATATGGCTGACGAAAACAACGCTGCATCGAACAACGACGCGACAGGAACAGATCCGGTATTCTCGATGCAACGTGTCTATCTCAAAGACCTTTCCCTGGAAATGCCCAATGCACCGCAAATTTTCCTGGAGCAGGAAACACCGAACGTTGAAGTGTCTCTGAACGTCGGCGGCGAGCGCCTGGCCGATACCGTTTTCGAAGCGACAGTGACAGTGACGATCACCACCAAGGTTGGCGACAAGACGCTGTATCTGGTCGAAGGCACGCAGGCAGGCATTTTTGAAATTGCCAATGTGCCTGAAGAACAGTTCGAACCACTCATCGGTATTGTCTGCCCGACCATGCTGTTTCCTTACCTGCGCGCCAACGTCGCCGATGCCATCAACCGCACCTCGCTGCCTCCGCTGCACTTGGCCGAAGTGAACTTCCAGGCATTGTATGAACAGCGCGTACAGGAAGCACAAAGCCAGGCCGGCGGCAATGACTCGCCAGACACGGGTTCAGGCCTCTACGTGCCTCCCGGTACCACACGTCAATAAACGCCCATGACGCCTGCGCCCTCGCCGTTGTCATTGCGCGTGCTCGTTCTTGGAGCAGGCAGCTGGGGCACAGCGCTGGCGCATGCCGCCTGCAATAATGCCCAGACCATGGTCTGGGCACGTGATCCGGAAACGGCGCGACACATCAACCAGCAGCATCGCAATCCGCGGTATCTGCAGGATATCCCCCTGCCGCCTGGCTTGCTTGCCAGCGACAGTCTTGACCAGGCGTTTGCGTTTCTGCAAGAAGCGTCAACGTCCCTGATTATCCTGGGCACACCTGTCGCAGCCATCGCCCACACCTGTACTATTTTGCGCGAGCATCTGCCAGTTGCCGGCCTGCAAACAACGCCTGTGCTATGGACCTGCAAGGGATTCGAGCAGCAAACGGCGCGCCTGCCTCACGAAGTGGTGCAGGCCATTCTTGACGATATCGTTCCGTATACCGGTGTGCTGTCCGGCCCTTCGTTTGCGCGCGAAGTGGCGCAGGGTCTTCCGGTTGCACTGACTGTGGCCAGCCGCCATGAGTGCGTCACAGCACGGGCCACAGAAGCCCTGCATGCGGGCAATACCCGCATTTATCGAAGCCAAGACGTGGTCGGCGTTGAAGTGGGCGGCGCCATGAAAAACGTTATTGCGATTGCCTGTGGCATTGCTGATGGCCTGGCACTAGGCATGAATGCACGTGCGGCGCTCATTACCCGTGGACTGACCGAAATGAGCCGCCTGGGCCTGGCGCTGGGCGGCGAGGCCGCCACCTTCAGCGGGCTGACCGGGTTGGGCGACCTTGTCCTGACGGCAACCGGAGACCTGTCGCGCAATCGCCAGGTGGGTGTCGCGCTAGGCCAGGGTCAGGGCCTGGATACCATCCTGTCTTCGGGCATGACCGCCGAAGGCGTTCGCTGTGCCCGTGCCGCCCTGACCCGTGCACGCGGGCTAAATATCGATATGCCCATTACCGAAGCCGTCTGCGCTGTACTGTTCGACAAAGTCTCCCCGCTACAGGCCGTATCCCGTCTGCTGTCACGCGAATCGCGCAACGAATAGCGCAGCAGCTCCAGCACCGTCGATCGGCGACGTTATGATCACCATTGCCACCGGGCTGCGCCGCCGTACGCGCGCATGCTTAACGTACTGCCCGCTTGATGGTGCTGATCGGAACCAAAGTCTCACCCGCCGCATTTTGCCTTACCGGCTTGCACCAGGCGTGCCCATACGCCACCTCTAATGACAAGCGCAATAAACCGTCTTCTCCACGACCCGCTTCCAGTGCCTCGCGAAGACGCCTGTGCCACGCTTGCCCCTTGAGTCCGTCGCCACGTGCTTCGCTCGGATTGCCGCCCAGCCCGCGCACATCCCTGAGCAGGGCATCCACCGTGCGATAGGTCAGCGTAATCACTTCCTGATCCATGACCGGATCCATAAAGCCATTTTCCAGGAGGATGTCGCCGAAATCATGCATGTCGACAAATTGCATGGTCTGGGTCTGGATGCCCGCTGCCGCGACAGCGTTGCGCACTTCACGAAAGGTGCCAGGGCCTAGACAGGAAAACATGGCCAGGCCGCTGTTACCCAGGACCCGACGCCATTCGCGGATGACGTCATGCGGTAGCTGATGCCAATGCAGCGCCAGATTGGACCAGACCATATCGACCGACTCAGGCGGCATGGGCATGGCCGCCATATCGGCGAGCGCGAAGGAAAAACCTTGCCGCCCCTTAAGTTTTTGCATGATGGATTTGAGCCCTTTGGGCACAAACTGGTTCTGGCAATGCTCAATAAAGGGCGCGCAATGGTCCACGCCGATGATCGATGCCTGCGGGTAACGCGCCGCCAGCAGATAGAGCGAATTGCCGGGGCCGCAACCGGCGTCGACGATCCGCTCGGGCGCCACCTTGATATAGCCCAGGCGATCGATCATGCGCGTGGCAATTTCGTCATAGAAAAAGCGCGCGTCTTCCAGCGTGCCACGACGGGCAAACTGCTGACGAACATGCGTCATGTTGATGGGCAGCCGCGAAGCCGAATGAATTAGCTGGGACATTGGTATCACAAACCCGTTTGATGCCAGAGCTGTCTTCTGGCAGATTATGCAATCTGCCATTGTAATGAAGGTGACCAGTCATGACTGCCGTCAGGCCGTTTTCCCCACGATTTTCCTATTTGCGCGCACGTCTGTCCGCTGCCATCGGGGCCGCTTGCGCGCTGTGCAATGCAACTGCGCCATTAGGCCGGCTCTGCCCCGGATGCACAAGCGACGTGCAGCATTCCATGCGCGAACATCCGTGGCGCTGCGCCCGCTGCGCGCTGGCACTGCCGGCGCCAGGGCCATGCCCGGACTGCGCCGACCAGGCGCCATCGCTGGAAAAAGTTATCGCTGCCTTTGACTATGTTGGCCCGGCAGACAGCCTGATTCTGCGCTACAAGAACGCCCGTCAGTTTCAGTTGGCCACCGCGTTTGCGGCGCTGGCCGTTGATGCGATCCGGCTGGGCAGCCAGGGGAACGGCTCACCACCATGGCCTGCCTTGACGCCACTGATCCCGATTCCCGGCAGCCGCCGCTCGCTGCAGCGGCGCGGCTTCAATCCGGCCGCCGAGTTCGCCTGCAGACTGGGCCGATTATTGAACATGCCGGTGCTGCATTCGCTGCTATACCGTGAACCCGACCATCTGAAGCAAAGTACGCTGAACCGCCGACAGCGGCGCGCCAACACCGCACATCTGTATTATTGCGCTCGAAATTGCCATTTGCCGTGTGCGGTTCTGGTGGACGACGTACTGACCACGGGCAGCACACTCAATACCGCCGCCAGGGCACTGATCGCAGCCGGCGTAGACCGGGTATTTGCCGTGGTCATCGCCAGAACGCCCTGCGTCGCGCGCGATGAGCCCGACAGTATCGGTTTGCCGGATCACCCATCAGAGCACGACTGACCAGCCCACCACTGACTGCGAAGCGAAACGGTGCGGAACACACACGCTTCGTGTCCCTGGTGGTCGCCTGGCCTGTTGCCGGAGAGCCAACCCGATCCCTCGACGGAGCCAGCCGGCGCCGCCAGCTTCTATCGGGTTCCTCTACATCCCTGGCAGACCTAACTACCTTGATTCCGTACCTATCGAATTGGGGTTTTCCATTATTTTCTCGATAGTCAGGAATTGATTATTTGATTATTGAGAAATTAACGTTATTCTGCGTTTCTCTTCTTCTTTTCCAACAGGGTCATGCTTTCTCAATCGGACAAAGGTGGCGCTGATCGCGCGCTTTATATTCTGTCGGTTTTCGCCAAAATCGAGCGGCCAGTTACCGTGGCCGAGCTGATCACGCTTACCGGTTTGCCACAGAGCACCCTTTACCGACAACTGACACTACTGAAAAAGT
>NZ_JBQEAU010000016.1:0-11874 GCF_052108595.1 Advenella sp. | reverse complement strand
ATCACAGGGCCAGTACATGCCCGGCCCCGGATGCCTGCCGCTGGCGTGGGGCTTCAGTCAATCGTCCTTTCTTTTGCAGCATGCACGCAGGGATATGCTGACCCTGTCCACCCAGACCGGTGAATCGGTCGGCATACTGGTTGCGCTGGATGCGATGGCGGTCTGCCTGGATATGGTCGAAAGCACAAATTCCCTGCGCTGTTCATTCGTCAAGGGGCGCTCGCTGCCATTGATCCGCGGGGCGTCCGCCAAATCCCTGCTGGCCTTTCTGCCCGCAGCCAAGCAGCAGGTAATTGTGCAGGAAGCCGTGCAGCAGAATTTGCTAACCGGCACGCAAGCCGAGCAATTGGCGGCAGATTTGCGCCAAATTCAGCAGCAAGGCTTTGCGGTATCCGAAGGCGAAGTAGACGACGGGGTTTGGGGCGTCAGCGCCCCGCTCTTTCAACACAAACGGATCGCACTTGGATCCATTACCCTGATGGCGCCCACTGCCCGGGCCCTGCCACGAAGTCAGCAACTGATTGATGCAACCGTGAAGGCTGCAGCCAATATTTCAACCACGCTTAAAGCGCTCCTGGTTTAACTCACGTGAAGGAACTTCCATGAAGACATTTTTTCTTACCGCTCTGCTGGCTCTTGGCCTGGCAGCACCCTCCCTTTCTGTTGCTGCCGATGCGCCATTGCGCGTGGTCACCGACGCCACCTTTCCACCCATGGAGTTTTTCCAGGATGGCAAACCTACCGGCTTTGATATTGAACTGATGCATGCGCTGGGCAAAGAAATGAACCGCCCGATAGAACTGACCAACATTGACTTCAAGGGCCTGATTCCTGCCATTGTGTCCGGTCGCGCAGATGCGGCCATTTCAGGCATCTACATTACGCCAGAGCGCAAAAATGTTGTGGACTTTACCGATTCGTACTATGCGGGCGGCCTGGTCGTACTGACCAAGAAAGACAACAATATCAAAAGCATCAAGGACCTGGATGGCAAGAAAGTCTCGGTCCAGGTCGGAACTAAATCGGTCAACTATCTGACCGAGCATTTGCCCAACGTCAAGCGCGTCGAAGTGGAAAAGAATGAAGAAATGTTCAATCTGGTTAAGATCGGCCGCGCCGATGCGGCAGTGACCGGCAGGCCGGCCGCCAAACTCTACGCCCAGCACAATCCGGATTTTATCGTTCTGGACGACCAGATCACCACTGAAGAATACGGCATTGCCGTGAGCAAATCACAACCGCAAGTGCATGATGCGCTGAACGCAGCGCTGAAGAAAATCCGTGACAACGGCACCTATCAGAAGATCGTGGACAAATGGTTTGAGGCCAAATCATGAATCTGGATTTCACTCCTGTCCTCTCCGGCTGGGAACCTTTGCTGCGCGGGACCCTGGTGACCATTGAGGTGACTGCCGGCGCATTGCTGCTCTCGTGCTTCGTCGGTTTGCTCATCGGCATCGGGCGCCTGAATCCCGAGCGCAAATTTATCTATATGTTGTGCAGCACTTATCTGACGATTTTCCGCGGCACACCCCTGCTGGTACAGTTATTTATCTGGTTCTTCGGGTTGCCCCAATTTGGCATTCTTTTGCCGGCCTACCTGTGCGGCGTACTGGGGCTGGGCATGTATTCGGCCTCGTATGTCTCCGAAGTTGTTCGCGGCTCCATTCAATCCGTGGACAAAGGCCAGGGCGAAGCGGCCAGGTCACTGGGCATGTCTACGCGCCAGGCCATGCGTAAAATCATTCTGCCCCAGGCGCTGGTACGCATGATCCCGCCATTGGGCAACGAGTTTATCGCGCTCATCAAAAACTCTGCCCTGGTATCTTTGCTGACGATTCACGATGTGATGCATGAAGGCCAGAAAATTATCAGCGTGTCATATCGTTCACTTGAAACATATTTGGTCATTGCCCTCATTTATCTTGTGCTGACCGCCACCGCAATGTTCATCTTGCGCAAAGTAGAAAACTCACTCAAAGCCGGAGGAATGGTTCAATGACGCCATCCATGATTCATCTTGATCGCGTTGAAAAATACTACGGTGATCATCAAGTGCTCAAGGGCGTAAGCCTGGATATTGCACGCTCCTCTGTCGTGGTCCTGATCGGGCCCAGCGGCTCAGGCAAAAGCACCCTGTTGCGCTGCTGCAATGGCCTGGAGACGGCGCAAAAAGGCAATATCACAATCAACGGGCAGGCGCTGCTGAAGGACGGCAAACTGATCGCCGAAAAAGACCTGAATGCACTGCGCATGAACGTCGGCATGGTGTTCCAGTCGTTCAATCTGTTTCCCCATCTGTCGGTACTGGACAATGTCACGATTGCGCCCAAGACGCTGAAAAAAACCACCGATGCCGATGCGCGAAAACTCGCATTGTCGTTACTGGAAAAAGTGGGACTACAGGAAAAAGCCCAGGCAATGCCTGCCAGCCTGTCTGGCGGCCAGAAGCAGCGCGTGGCCATCGCCCGGGCGCTGGCCATGGAGCCGGAGGTCATGCTGTTTGACGAACCAACCTCGGCGCTGGATCCCGAACTGGTGGGCGAGGTGCTTCAGGTTATGAAAATGCTGGCCAGCGAGGGCATGACCATGTTGGTCGTTACTCACGAAATGGGCTTTGCCCGCGATGTCGCTGACAAAGTGGTGGTCATGGATCATGGTGTCATCCTTGAAGAAGACCTCCCCTCTGTCATCTTTACGCAGCCGGCGCATGAACGTACCCGTTCATTTTTGCAGGCCGTCCTGAACGCTTGAATTTCACTGATCATAATGACAAAAGCAATATTTTCCTGGCATGGCAGAGTGGACGCTTCCGAACGTGGTGATACCTGCCGGATCCACCAAATTGCCCAGCCACTGGGTAACAGTCTTCCCGACGCTTTGAACGGGCAAGCGGTTGTTCTGGGGTTTTGCTGCGACGAAGGCGTCAGTCGTAACTATGGCCGCATCGGCGCACGTCAGGCGCCGGACCATGTGCGTGGGGCGCTTGCCGGTCTGCCTGCCCATAAACTGCAACGCCTTTACGACGCCGGCGATATTGAATGCGAAGGCCATGACCTGGAACTGGCGCAACGACAGCTGGCAAACAGAATTGGCGCCCTGCTCAACACCTCTTCACGCCTGGCTGTCATCGGCGGCGGTCATGAAATTGCCTACGGCAGTTATCTGGGACTGGATCAGCATTTGCAGACAACGGCGCAGTCGGGTACCGTGCTGGTGCTTAATCTGGATGCGCATTTTGATTTACGTACCAGCCGGCCTGGCAGCTCGGGCACCCCGTTCGACCAGGTATTGGAACACGCGGCGCAACACGGTCGGTCTGTTCGTTATTGCTGCCTGGGGGTCTCGCTCCTGTCCAATACCCCTGCCCTGTTCGACCGGGCACGGGAACTGGATGTCGCCTATCTGCAAGACACGCAGATGCAGGAAAGCCAGTTACCGCAGATCCGGCAGTTTGTGGCTGCGCAATTGCAGGAGGCGTCTCATCTTTATCTGACCATTGATATGGACGTGCTCCCAGCCTGGCAGGCGCCTGGCGTATCTGCGCCAGCCGCTTACGGCGTGGGCCTGACGGTCGTCGAAACGATTCTGGGTATGGCCCAGGAGTCGGGCAAGCTGCGACTACTGGATATAGCAGAGGTCAACCCTGAGCATGACCATGACGGGCTGACGGCTAAAACCGCAGCAAGGCTGATCTGGCGATATCTGCAACCGGCATGATGTAAGTATTCAGACGCTGTGGGCCGTAACGCGCCTGCCGCGCTTTAGCGCCTGGCTGATTGTGGGAAATGTTGCTTTTTCCGGCCAGCATTCAGGCGTCATCAACGCTAGCTGCCCGACGCAAACCCCAGTTGCCGCCATGCTTCGTAACTGATAATGGCCACGGCATTGGACAGATTCAGGCTCCGGTTATTGGGCAACATCGGGATTCTCAGACGTTCGCTGTTGGCGAAGGTCGCCATGACCTCGGGAGCAAGCCCTGTGGTTTCAGCGCCAAAAAGCAGCACATCCCCATCCTGAAACGCCACATCGGTATAGGCGCGCGTGCCTTTAGTGGTGATGGCAAATATCCGCTGACCAGGCACGCTGGCCACAAACGCGGCATAGTCCGGGTAAATTGTCACCTTGGCCAGATCGTGATAATCCAGTCCAGCGCGGCGCATTTTTGCATCATCAATGCGAAACCCCATGGGCTCAATCAAATGCAGCCAGCAGCCATTGTTGGCGATCAGCCGGATAATATTGCCGGTATTGGGCGCAATTTTGGGTTCGAACAGGGCGATATGGAGCATGGGCAACGTCAGCTGAGCGATAAGTGTGCGGGCATAATAGGCGCCTTATTTTTTCCAGAATCCGGGCGTAAAGAGCACCAGAACGGTAAAGAACTCCAGCCGGCCGATCAGCATGGCAAAAGTGCACACCCAGATCTGAAAATCGCTCAGGCCGGAGTAATTGCTCATGGGCCCAACGGCGCCCAGGCCCGGACCGATATTGGACAGACTGGCAAAGACCGCCGATGATGCCGTAGTGAAGTCCAGGCCGGACACCACCATCACGCCGGTGAGCACTACGTTCATGATAACAAACACCAGCACGAACACCATGATGGATGAAATAATCGCCGGCGGCACGATCCGCCGGTGCAACTTCACGGGACAAACGGCATGCGGGTGCAACACCTTGCGCAGCTCGGCGCCAATTTGCTTGAAAATCACAATGACCCGAATCAGCTTGATCCCACCACCGGTGGAGCCGGCGGACGAAGAAAAACTGCCCAACATGAGCATCAGAACCGGCAGCAGCACCGGCCAGTGCAGATAGTCGGCATTGGCAAAGCCTGTGGTCGTGGCCAGCGATATGGTATTGAACATGCCGAAACGCAGCGCTTCGAGCATGCTTGGATAGATGCCATCAAAATACAGCCAGACGCTGACGCCCAGCCCGCCAAGCACCATAATGCCGACGAATACTTTTGTTTGCGGACAGGTGATGTAATAACGCAGATTGCGATGCCTCAACACGTTGTAATGCGTGGCAAAGCTGATGCCGGCCAGGACCATGAATACGCAGGCAACTGCATCGACCATGGGGGAGTCATAATGCAGAAAACCGTCATCGTAAATCGAGAAACCGCCCAATGCCATAGTGGATGCCGCATGACACCAGGCGTCGAACCACGACAGGCCCGCCAACCGATAGCTGATGACGCATAGCGTTGATATCGAAATATAAATGGTATACAGCGCCTTGGCTGTCCCGGCAATGCGAGGCGTCAGCTTTTCTTCCTTCATGGGGCCGGGAATTTCACCACGCATGATCTGGTAACCACCCACGCCCAGCAGCGGCATGACGGCAACGGCCAACACCAGAATGCCCATACCGCCTACCCAAATAAGGGTGACACGCCATATATTGACCGAAGGCGGCAACGCCGAGATATTGTTCAACACCGAACCACCGGTGGTCGTAATTCCCGACATGGCTTCGTAATACGCATGGGTAAAGCTCAGCGAATACCCTTCTATGCTGGCATCGATCACGAAGGGCAGCGAAGCGATCAGCGGAAACACCAGCCAGACCAGTGATACCAGCAGCAGCCCGTTGCGTGCGTTGAGCTCAGCCTTGGAGCTGCTGGTGAGCTTCCATAGCACGGCCGATATCCCCAGCGAGATACCCAGGCTGATCAGAAAGGCATTGTGCGCGCCATCTTCAAAATAAAGCGAGACGGCCAGCGGAAACAGCAGTACGGTGGAAAAGCCAAGCATTGTCAGGCTGAGCGCATGCAGGACATTCAGAATATTGCGCATGTAGGCTGCCTAGAAGAAAAACACGGAAACCTGGAAGAGTTTTTCGACCCGCCGCATATCGTGCCGATTGCCGGCAAAAACCACCACATGATCGCCCGGCTCGATAATCGTTGCCGGTTCGGGCAGAATAACGTCCTCTTCGCGCAAAATTGCCGCCACGATGGCGGTTCTTGGCAGTTTCAATTCAGCAATGGACTTGCCCACGACCTGGGAGCTTTTGCTGTCGCCATTGACTTCAAACTCAATGGCTTCGGCATTGCCCCAGCGCAGCCGATGTCCGGCGACCACGGCGCCTTGCCGCACATCACGTAGCAAGGCCCCAATGGTCGCCTGGGAAGGCGAGACAGCAATATCGATCAGGCTGCCTTCCATCAATTCGCCATAGGCCTTGCGATTGATCAGGGCCACAACCTTGCGTGCGCCCAGCCGCTTGGCCAGCAAGGACGACATGATATTGTCTTCATCATCATTGGTGACAGCCAGAAACGTGTCCATTTCTTCGATATTTTCGTTATCGAGCAGGGCCTCATCGGTCGCATCGCCATGCAGGACCAGCACTTTGCTGGGCAACAGGGTTGCCAGGGTCTCACAACGCTCGCGGTTGCTTTCCAAAATACGCACGTTATAGCTGCCTTCGGACAGCTTGCGGGCAAGCCGGTAGCCGATATTGCCGCCGCCTGCAATCATGACGGTACGCACCTTGCGCGAAACGTACTGCAACTTGGCTACCGCCTCCTTGCCTTCCTGCGTATCGACAGCAACAACCAGCTCGTCACCTTGCTCAATGGCAGACTGATGATCCAGCGCCACCGAGGCCCCATTGCGGAAAATTTCCAGCACGCGGGCATTGATGTTCGGTAAATTGTGGCCGGTCTGATTGACGCGTACATTGATTAGCGGGCTGACCCGGCCGATGCGGATGATCAGCAGGCTTAAGCGGCCCCCGCCGAACTCCACTACCTGCAGGGCTTCCGGAAATTCGATCAGGCTGTGCAGGTAGGTAGTGACACTGTTTTCAGGGCTGATCACGGAATCAACGCCAAAGCTCTCCTTGATCAGCTCTGGATTGCTGGAAAAATCGTAGCTGCGGACACGGGAAATGCGGCGCGGAATATTGAAGACATCTTTGGCAATCCGACAGGCAACCAGATTGACCGGATCGGTAGCCGCACAGGCAACCAGCAGGTCGGTATCATCGGCGCCTGCCGCGCGCAGCACTTCGGGCATAGAAGCGTCGCCCTGCACGCCACGAAGGTCAATACGGTCCTGCAGGTAGCGCAGGCGCTCTCCATCGGTGTCGACAATCGTGATATCGTTTTTTTCAGAAACAAGATTCTCGGCGACGCTCGCACCAACGCGCCCTGCGCCAAGGATCAGGATCTTCATGAATTGCGTTTGCGTGAGGAATCAATACCCAGTTGACGCAGCTTGCGATACAGGTGCGTGCGTTCCAGGCCGGTTTTTTCCGATACCCGGGTCATGCTGTGATTTTCGCGACCCAGGTGATATTCAAAATAGACGCGCTCAAATTCGTCCCGGGCATCGCGCAGTGGCTGGTCAAGTGAAATGCTGCCCAGTTGCGACCCTTGCACCGGCGTCTCCGGCTCAGCCGCAACCTGCGTACCCTGGACCGTCGCAGCGGCAGGCGCCGCCACCGTGCCTGGTCTGGCAGCAGGTGCTGCGGCCGGCGCGCGGTTGGCGCCATTGGTTGCCGATGCCATGACCTGTTTGGCGTGCGGTCGCATCAGGCCGGCCTGCACGGTCTTGAGCAGTTTTTGCAGCGTGATGGGTTTTTCAAGAAAATCCATAGCGCCAATGCGGGTGGCTTCAACCGCAGTGTCTACTGTCGCATGCCCGCTCATCATGATGACTGGCATATCCAGCAAACCCTGGGAGCCCCATTCCTTGAGCAGGCTGACACCATCGGTATCGGGCATCCAGATATCAAGAAGCACCAGATCGGGCCGGTAGCGCAGGCGAGCGGCGCGTGCCTGCGAAGCATTCTCTGCAAGCTCTACGGTGTGACCTTCGTCGTATAAAATTTCCGACAGAAGTTCGCGTATACCAATTTCATCGTCAACCACCAGAATTCTGGCCATATCTTGTCACCTATTACTTTCTGACTGCATTTTGGTACTGATCAAAGTTCCGGGTTCAATTATAACCACGGGAATGCGCTAATTGCCTGTTTTCGGAGTCAGCCGCGTGAGTAATATTGAGACACGGGCTCCACCGTCCTTGCGATTGGCAATATCAATTCGGCCACCATGCTCCTCGATTATTTTACGCACAATGGGCAGTCCCAGCCCCGTACCATGCGCCTTGGTCGTGACATAGGGTTCAAAGGCCGTCTGCAATACCTTGGCAGAAAATCCACCACCTCTGTCCTCAAGTGTAATACGAATTGCCTGTCCGGCCGCGCTCTGATCCTTCTCAGACCGCGTAAGTGTGGTGCGAATGGTGATTCCGGGCTCATCGCCTTCGAGTTCCAGCTCGGCCATGGCATCGCGGGAATTGGACAGCAGGTTGTTCAGAACCTGGCGCAACTGGGTCGGGTCGGCTTCGGCCAGCGGCAGATCTGGCGCCAGGTCCAGGCGGATGTGGCGGTACAACGGCTCGTCATGATGCCCATTGCCTTCCGGATCCCAACCATACAGGATGGCCAGATCGGAAATCAATGCATTGATGTCAACACGCTGCATTTGCGCGGGCGGCGTTCTTGCGTATTCGCGGAAATCATCCACCATTTTTTTCAGCGATGATACCTGATTGATAATGGTATTGGTCGAGCGTGCCAGGATCCCGGCATTGCGCTCGTCCAGATGCCCTTCCAGCTTCATGGCCAGGCGTTCGGCCGACAGCTGAATCGGGGTCAGCGGATTCTTGATTTCATGCGCCAGTCGTCGCGCCACTTCGCCCCAGGCGCGGGCCCGGTTAGCCGAAATCACCTCTGAAATATCGTCGAACACCACGACATAGCCCGTGGGGCGTCCGTCAATGCGCAGCCGTGTACCGCGCATCAACAAGGTAATATCGTCCGTTTCGTCGCTTTCACTACTGGTCGACAGGGTGATCTGCTCCTGCCAGTAATGGCGCTCGGACCCCACCGCAGCGTGATCGGCAAATGCCTTGCGAATCTGCCGGGTAAACTCAATCAGCGAATCGATCACTTCCAGCGGCCGCCCCGGCACTGAGCGCAGGTCGACATCCAGAATCGATTGGGCCCCTTTATTGACTGTCGTCACATTGAAGCGCTCATCAAATACGATCACCCCCGAAGACAAACCGGCCATCACACTTTCCAGATACGCATTGGAGCGCTCCAGCTGAATGCTATTGCTTTCAACCTGGCGGCGCGCTTCATCAAGCTGGCGCGTCATGGCATTGAATGAGCGGGTCAACAGGCCAATCTCGTCCATGGCCGTGGGTTCGGGCAACGGCCGGTAGTCGCCAACAGCGACTGCCTGGGTCCCGGAAGCCAGTGTCAGCAGCGGCTTGACCAGGCGTCGCGCGATGGCCAGCGCCACGGCAATGGACGTAAACAGCGTGACCAGCAGCGCCAGCGTCAAGGTAATGCCATACAGTTTCTGGATGCCCTGGCGCGACAAGGCCAGTTCCTGATAATCCCGGAATCCCTTTTGCACCTCATTCAAATTGCTGCCGATATTTTCCGGCACCAGTCGGGTCAGCTGCAGCAGATACGGTTCGGGCGAAGCGCCCAGGGGCGCGTCAAGCTTGAAGGAATTGGAAAACACCGGCACGATAACGCGAATGCGCAGCTGCGGATTTTCGAAATCGGTGCCTTCGACCGCCTCGGTACGGGCATAGGAGCGCGACAGCCGCAGCTGGTTCAACACCGACACCGGCGGCATTTGCGGCAACAGGCTGCCAAACGAGGAACTGGAAAACCCGACCACCCGGCTGCCGGAGATAGTGAACACCAGGGCATCGCCCACCGTGGTATTTTCACGCAAACGGGTCAGCGCCACCGACAGTTCCTGATCGGGAACGGTCGACAGATCATCGGCCATCAGCCTGGCGCGCGACAGCAAATCGCCCACCTGGCTATCGAGCGATGCCTGCCCCAGTGTCAGGCCCGATTGCAGGGCGCTATCGACCCTGACGTTGAACCATGATTCGACCGATCGCGACATGAACTGTACGGAAAGCAGGTAGATCACCACGCCGGGAATAATCGCCATTACCGCAAACGCCAGCGCAAAACGCGAAGTGAGTCGCGCGCCAAATTGCCTGGACCGCAGTTGCCGGATCAGGCGGAAGGTCAGCATCGAGACCCACAGGAACAACGCAAGCGCCAGCACCCCGTTGAGCAGGAGCAGCAGGTCGTACTGCTGCGCCAGTTTTGAGGAATTGCCGGTAGAGCGCACCAGCAGCCCCATCAGAACCAGGGCCGCGAGCACAGCGGCAATAAATACCAGTCGCACGACCCACTTGATCAGGGACTGGGCGCGATTGCCGAGAATTGAAATGCGAAATTTTTCCATGGTGTCGATAAGGCCCAGGCGCGTCCGCCCAGGGCGTCCATCTGAAAGGGCCGCGGTAAAAGAGAGGTATCCAGTTTCATGCGAAACTGCGCTTCATAATGCTGGTCGGGATCCAGATCAGTGAACGGTCCCACAGGCCAGTTATAGATTCGTGTAATGGTTTGCAGGGCATCGTCCAGAGACATTTCCGGCACTGAATAGTCGCCCGAGGTGACGCGCCACTGACGCACCAGCGCATTGTAGGCCACACGCCAGGTTTGCGATTGATCATACACTTGCCGGTCAAACCACCACCAGCGTGGCTGCACCAGCCGGAACTCGACCGTGAAATAAAGCGGCACGCCATGCTGGGCGGCCACCTGCAACTGATGCGACAGCGGCAGCTCAACGTCGGCATTCAGGACATACCCGTCTGCCTGCTGCTGGATTTCGACGCTGTTGATTGTCGCCACGGCAGCACCGGTGCCTGCGTCAGCATCTGCAGTGGTAGTTTGCGCGTGCAAAGCGGCGCCACCGTTGGCGGCGAGGCCCAGAAGCACGATCAGCGCAAGCCTGAGAATAAATGCAATTGACATGGAAACGGGCTGGGTTTTCATCCGGAATAGGTCATTGGGGTTGGCAGCACCGGCGCTTGCGGTGCCCCTATAATACCCCAACCCAACCGTCGCGGGCGACTTCACCGCCCGCGACGGGCGTTCAGCCCTGTTTGCGCAGCAATGAATAGAAAAACCCATCATGCTCCTGTCCCTGCCCGGGCAATAGCTGGCCGGGTGATGGCAGTGCGACGGCGCCCTCAAGCGCCTGCTGCATCCATTGGTCCTGCTCAATCCCTTCCTGCGGAAAGACCGAACACGTGACGTATAGCAAAGTCCCGCCGGGCTTGAGTGTTTGCCACAGGGCAGAAACAATACGTCGTTGCAGTGCGACAGTGTCGGCAATATCCTGTTCGTGGCGCAGCCACCTGATATCGGGATGCCGACGCACGATCCCGGATGCGGTGCAAGGCACATCGGCAAGAATGGCGTCAAAAGGCTGCGTGTCCCACCATGATTTCAAATCAATCGCATTGCCGGCACGCAGCACCACACCCTCATCATTCAAATCGAGCCGCTGCAGGTTCGAGGCTACCCGTTCCAGACGACCCTGGTCGATATCCAGCGCAGTCAGCTGCAGCCGGGCCTGCATCAACAGGCCAGCCGTTTTGCCGCCCGGCGCGGCGCAGGCGTCCAGCACCCGCATACCATCAGTGACCGGCAATAGCTGGGCGGCCAATTGCGCACCCGCATCCTGCACCAGCCACCACCCTTCTTCGAATCCGGGAATTTTAGCCACCGGCAGCGGCTGATCCAGAATCACGCCATGGTCCCCGATAGCCGAAGCAGAAATGTCTTGCGCCTGCAACACCGCCAGCAGGGCTTCCCGGCTGGTTTTGCGTGTATTGACGCGAAGGGTGAGCGGCCCCGGCTGAAAGCTGCTGGCCAGTATCGCTTCCCATTGCGCCGGATACGCCTGGCGAACCCGGCCGATCCACCACTTGGGGAAACCCCAGCGCACATTGCTAC
>NZ_JBQEAU010000015.1:0-45700 GCF_052108595.1 Advenella sp. | reverse complement strand
ATGACATCTGACATTTCGCAGGCCCAGTCCGCCACCAGCGTGCTGGCCAGATAGCGGCCGGTCGCAATACGCAACGCATGGCTCGTATCCTGCCCGGGTGATTTTAATTTCTTGCTCACTGTGTTGAGTCTGGCAACGATGTATTCGGCCGTCACCAGCAGTTCGCGCCCTTCCTGCGTGAGTCTGACGGGAATTTTGCTGCGATCAACCAGTGTTGCTCCGGCCCAGTGTTCCAGATCCCTGATGCGCCGGCTGAAAGCAGGGTGGGTCACGTTGCGCAACTCTGCCGCCTTGGTAAAACTGCATGTTTTGGATAAAGCGATCAGGTCTTTCAGAAGTTTGGTTTCTGCCATGGGAAAGCCACCGTATCAATAGGGGTTCGAAGCGTGCCTGACTGGTTGAAACAGAGCGTTGCGCAACAGGCCCTTGCTGTTTTATTTTGCACGTCATTGTGCAATAAAAGCACAATGATGGTGTTTTTCAGCCTTTAGTATAGAGGCAATAAGAATTTCAACGGAGACATTGTCATGAAAAAGTTAAGTAATAAAGCTAAGCGAACGGCATCCTGTGCCCTGTGTGCGTTTGTTTTGCTGCCAATAAGCGGCCAGGCTGCAGCGGCGTCGACGTACCCGGATCGCCCCATCACGATTGTGGTGGGATATCCGGCCGGCGGCAGCGTCGATCTTAATGGCAGGGTGGTGGCCGAAACGCTGGCCAAAAAAATAGGCGCCAATGTGGTGGTTGAAAACCTGGGTGGCGCAGGCGGCACAATCGGCGCTCAAAAAGTGATTCGCGCCAAACCGGATGGCTATACGCTGTTGGTGGGCTCGCTCAATGAAATTGTGATTGCCAGTCTGGTGAATCCGGCGGTTAAATATAACGGTATTACTGATTTGCAGGCCATTGGCCTGATCGGTGATCAGCCGTTGGTGCTGGCCGCCTCCAAAAAGACCGATATCAAGAACACCGCTGATCTGGTCAAAGTGGCTACGTCGGCAAAATCGGACAGCTACAGCTATGGCTCATCCGGGGTAGGCACCTCGTTGCATATGGCAGGTGAAATGGTCAACGCCGAAACCCGGGCCAAGTTTCTGCATGTGCCTTATCGTGGCGTTGCCCCCCTGGTAACAGATCTGACCAGCGGGCGCCTTCCTCTGGGCGTGTTTGCCTTGTCTTCGGCGTTGCCGCAAATACAGTCGGGCCAGATAACGGCTATCGGCGTAACCAGCGCAAAACGTTCTTCGTTTGCCTCCGATATTCCGGCACTGGCTGAAAATCCTGCTCTCAAGGCCATGGACATCAGCGTCTGGTTTGGGCTGTTCGGCCCCAAAGGCATGCCCGAAGCGGTGGTCACAAAATTGCAGACCAGCCTGCAGCAGGTGCTGGCGGACCCGGCATTTCAGGAGAAATACCGAACGACCGGCAGCAATGTCATGCGCGCGCAGCCCGACCTGGCCTCATTCTTTCAGGCAGAGCACAATAAATTCAAGAAACTTGCCGAAACGGCCCATATTGCAACGGGGCGGCCATGAGTACAGGGTTTGAGATTGCGGTGCCGGACCTGTCTGCAGAGCGTCTGGGCAATACCGATACACCAGGCGTATGGGCGTTTGATTCGGGCAATGCCGGCCCCACGCTCTTGATCACGGCATTGATCCATGGCAATGAAATCTGTGGCGCCTGGGCGTTGAAGGAACTGCTGGCCGCTGGCTTGCGACCGAAAAAAGGCCGGCTGGTGCTGGCGTTTTGCAATCTGGCTGCATTCGATACGCTGGATGTGGCCGCGCACGATGCCGCCCGTTTTGTTGACGAAGACATGAACCGTGTCTGGGCCAGCGACAAACTGGAGCAGCCAGTCACGCAGGAACGCCGGCGAGCGCTCGAACTGAGAAAATGGGTTGCGGCGGCAGACTGGCTGCTTGATATCCATTCCATGCATGAACCCAGCCTGCCACTGATGATGACCGGAATGTTGAAACGCAATGTGGATCTGGCACAGCGAATGGGTGTGCCGCAACATGTGATTATGGATGCAGGGCACAAGGACGGCACGCGCATGCGCGACTTCGCCCAATTTGGCGATCCGCAATCGCAGGCGCTGGCATTGCTGATCGAATGCGGGTATCACGGCGATCCGTCTTCTGTCGACACGGCGCGAAACGTGGTCGCGCATTTTCTGCTTGAGTCGGGCATCGTGGGTGCCGCCGACCTGCCGGGTCATTGGACGCTCGCGCACAAAGGGCCGCAAACGGTGTTGCAAGTGACTGCGCCGGTCGTGGCGAGGTCAGAATTCTTGTCGTTTTCCGAGCCATATCAGGGAATGGAGTGTATTGCGCATGCAGGCACGCAGATTGGCAAGGATAACGACAAGCCTATCGTCACGCCTTATGACAATTGTGTTCTGGTCATGCCGTCCCTGCGTCAGTTGAAGGTGGGCGTGACTGTGCTGCGATTTGCGCATGAACTGCAGGCTGTCACTGCACGGGAATAGACCAATCGATATGGGCAAGGGTAGCGCATATCGATGCTGATCTAATTAGATGCCCTATCCGAAATCTTTAATGACATGCGAGGTCGGCATATCTACTTCGGCCGCATACGCACTGCACTGCAATTGTGCTAGTCGGATTGACGCGCAAACCGGCGATCCAGCTGCGCGCCGCCAATGATGCCGCCGAAGCCGTCGAACCTGCCTTCCTGCGCGATCTGCTGTGCGACCCGCAGAAAGCTGTCCATGGCCACGCGCGCCAGCGCTCCACCTACGCTGACCCGACGCACGCCGAGTTGTTCAAGCTCGGCAACCGTCATGCTCATCGCACTGCCGCACAATACATTGACGGGGACGCCATTGGCTGCCTTGACGACTGCGCTGATCTGCTCCACGGTTTTTATGCCGGGGGCGTAGATGCAGTCTGCGCCCGCCTCGACGAATGCAGCAATGCGCCGGGTGGTTTGTTCAAGATCGGGTGCCCCACGTATAAAGCCCTCGGTCCGGGCCGTGAGCAGCACCCGCTCTCCGGTCTGATCAATGGCTGCGCGCGCCGCGCTGATGCGCGAGACCGCCACGGTAACATCATATAAACCATCAGCGCCACCCTGCGGCGCGTCTTCAATGGACAGCCCCGCAACACCGGTCGCAACACACTTGATGATGTTTTGCTGCATCTGTTCTATATCATCGGCATAGCCATTTTCGAAATCGGCATTCAGCGGAATATTCACAGCAGCAGCCAACTCGCTCAGATGGGCCAGAACCATATCTAGCGACTGTGTTCCGTCGGGCATGCCATTTGCATAGGCATGTCCGGAACTGGTCGATGCCAGCGCGGCAAAGTCCATCTGTTCCAGACACCTTGCGGTACCGATATTCCAGGGATTCGGGATGGTGAAGCAGCCGGTCTGATGCAACTGAAAAAAATCTTCACGCTTCTGGCTGCGTGTACGCACTGTAGTCATTGGACACCTGTTTACTGTTCTATAGAGAAGAAATACTGGCTCTTGGCAAATATTAGCATGCTGTGATGGCTGGGGTGAGGGCCTTTGTGATCTAGCGGTTTGCGGCTATCTCAGGCGTGAACGTGTTTATCAGCTCAGATGTTTATCGCATCTTACTGCATGGATACCCGTCGCGCCGTCCAGTCAGATTTGCCGTTTATCGTTCCGCGCATTTGTTTATTATCTACTTTGCCCGAGTATGTTTGGCCGTCAACGGAAAAGGTAATGTTCGCCCCGTTCAAGCGCGCATTGCTGATGCGCCGTTTGTCGGCGCCATCGCTCAGCGTTCCGTCCAGCATCTGGAACGTCTGCTTCAACTGAAGTTCACGCTCGCCTAGTTTCCAGGTACCGGCCACCTTGGCCGGAACAATCCATTTATAAGCATGGCAGTAATTGGTGCAGTTCTCTTTTACTTCTACTGATTCGTCCGGCTCCCAAGCCTCCATTGCAAATGAATTGGAAACCACCCGCGTGCCGGGCTTCATGTCCAGCAAGGTCGGACGCAAGCGAAGATTCAGGCTGGGTAACAGGAAAAGCGTGACCACAGAGGCATCTGAAAAATCGGATTCGAAGATATCTGCCTGTTCGAAGGTTGCTTGCTGCGCCACGCCTTCTGCTTGTGCCGCCCGTTTTGATATGGTGACCAGGTCCGGGTTGAACTCAATGCCACGCGAGATTGCGCCGCGCTTGGCAGCGGTGATGACCAGTCGGCCATCGCCCGAGCCCAGATCAACTAGCCGGTCATTTGCGGTCAACCGGGCCATCTCAAGCATGCGGTCAATCAGCGCTTGTGAGGTCGGCACCCATATGACGTCCTTGCCCTGTTGCCCGACAGACGGCGTATATTGTTCAGCGGCTGCGTTGTTGTCGGACGCAGAGGGGGCGGATTGTGCCGCAAGAGGTGAGCTCACCATTATGGTGAGCAGTATCGCGGCGACCAGGGGTTTTGCAGGCATAGTCATCGATTCTCTCCTGTTGAGATGATTACTTCAGAGCGGTAATTTCAGTTTGTGCTTGTGGGTTGTCCGGCTCCTGATCGTCCCTGATCCGGAACAGGAGAATGGGAGCGCCCGCGGCCAGCACGCCCAGGCCGATCAGCGCGGCCACGCCCGTGTAAACGACGCTGGCGTAGAACATGTACAGGCAGGTCAGGCAAAACAGAATGGGTGTGATGGGGTACAAGGGGACTTTGTAGGGCAGGGCGCGCTCAGGATAGCGCCAGCGAAGCACGAACAGCGATAGCCCGACCAGCAGCATGAAAGCCCAGAAAACCGGTGCCGTATAGTCCACCATGGCTTTGAAACCATCACGGGTGATGGCTCCCATGGCGATGAGCGCCAGAGCAATGGTGCCTTGCAGAATCTGGCCGTTGGCAGGGGTTTTGCCGCGGCTGTCCCAGACGGCAACCCACCGAAGGATGGTCATGTCGCGCGCCATCACATAAAAAACCCGGGCGCCGGTAAAAATAGTCGCATTCAGGGTAGAGATTGCCGCGACGATAATGGCCAGGGTTACTGCGATTTTGCCGGGCTCACCAGCGACCACGTGCATCATGTCTGCGGCAACGGCATTGGATGCGCGCAGCCCGTCCAGGCCCAGAATCGAGAGCAGCGCCAGGTTGGTCAGGACATAAAGCGTCACCAGAATCAAGGTGCCCAGCGTGAGCACTTTGGCAATGTTGCGCGGCGCGTCCTTGAGTTCGCCAGTCAAATAGGCCGCTTCGTTCCAGCCGCCATAGGTGAGCAACACGAATATCATGGCCATGCCAAGGGCGGCCGTTTCCGGGGCGCTCGCCTGCGTTGGTTCCGGCGCCTGTCCCGAGCCCAGAAGCCCAACCAGAATGATAGCGGCGACCGCTGCAATTTCGATGAAGGTGACGATAATTTGCAGGTTCTTGCCTTCGGTTGTGCCAATAAAATTGACTCCGGTCAGGACAATAACGGAGACGGCCGCATAGATCGAAGGGCCGTAGGGCCCCAGGGGCGCAATCTGCGCCACGTAGTCGCCGAGCATGAAGGCGACCACCGCGATGGCGCCGGTCTGAATCACGGTGCAGCGCGCCCAGCCGAACATCATGGCAACGGAGCGACCGTAGGCGCGCGACAGGAAATGGTATTCACCACCGGCATGAGGGTGCGCCGCAGACAGTTCGGCGTAGCACAGGGCACCCACAAGTGTGATAAGCCCGCCAACAATCCAGACCAGGATAAACAGCCATTCGTAGGCAACATTGGCCGCAACAATCGAGGGCGTACGAAAGATTCCGATCCCTACGACTAATCCGACAACAATAGTGACGGCGTCAAAAACAGAAAGCTGGGGCTGGGGGCTGGCCTGGTTCTGGCTGAGATTGGTCATCTGAATCCCTTGCTGTCAAACAAAATTAATGTCAAACAAAGACGAATGCTGCGCGCAAATACGCCGTGGCGTCTGGATATCGAGGTGCTGCGAAGGGTGCTGCAGATAATGTCCCGTCAATAGACGTGGACAGAAAGGGCATGATTGGCGTGGCTTGGGCAGTTGCCTAGAAGGGCTGCGCTCAATGTTGTCTACACCGGCAATGATGGATCCACCGGTGGCGCCTAGTGTAAGCAGAATATTGAATCTTACAATTAGCTGAAAATCACTTTACCATAAAAATAATGACAAGGCGGTGTAATATTTTGTGAAAAATCACAAAAGAAATTTATGACAATTTCATGAGCAAAGGACATGAAGAGAGGACATGAACTGCGTCAGGCTAGGCGCAGGCTTTACCGGCGTGCAGTTCACATATGTAATCTTTCAGGAAGGTGATTGCGGCAGGCGGGGAGATGTTGTTGACGTTGTCCGGAATGTACGGCAGGTCGGTGAGCAGATTGATCAATCTCTTTATTCGGAGCTATGATGGAATCTGTTCTATAAGGCATCAGCCGGTCTTGTATCCGCAAGGTGCCGATATGGCCAGGCATGTATTGCGTGTGTCCGGCCAGCCGGTGGATTATTCAAACTTGGCAGCCTTGTTCAACTTTTGGTTCGAAGCACGATCTGTGTGATTTCGGACGGGCGTCCCAGCCGGATCGGAAACCCGTTCCACAGTCCCGTTCCCATGCTGACGTACATTTTCATGGCATCCACGTCATATAAGCCATTGACGAATCCGTCATTGGCCATTTTGGTGAGCACGTGCGCGCCTAAAATCTGGCCGCCATGTGTGTGCCCCGATAGTTGCAGCGACACGCCGGCCTGTGCATGAGCAGACGCACCTATCGGGCGGTGGGCAAGCAGGAGGACGGTTTTGTTTGCCGGCGCCTGCTCCAGGGCCGCCGCGATGTCCGGGTCGGGAAGACCAAAGCGGCTGGCCGCGTGGTCGGTGATGCCTGCCACCACAATCTGCTGATTTTCGTGGGTGATGGTAACGTGCTGGTTAATGAGCATGCGTAGCCCGAGGCCATTGAATGCCGACAGCCAGCTTTGGTATCCGGAATAATATTCGTGGTTTCCTGGTATGGCCAGTACACCGTATTTGGCTGTCAGCGATTGCAGTGGCTTGACGTCGCTGGCTCTGGCCTGTGGTGAGCCATCGACCATGTCACCGGTGATGACAGTCAGATCGGGGCTGAGTGCATTGGCCCGGTCAACAACAGCGGCCATCCATGGCTGCTGAAGCAGCCGGCTGGCATGCAAATCGGTCAATTGAACAAGGCGAAAACCATCAAAGGCTGCGGGCAGGTCCGGCAACGCAATTTCAATCGTCTTCACTTTCGGCACTTTCACCGCATTCCAGACGCCGATGGCGGCTATCACAAGGGTGATAATGGTGATGGCAACAAGCAGCCGCGGCGAGGCGAGCAGCACACGACCGGTGGCGGCCGATACGGGATAGGTCACCATCCCCAGCAGGTCTTTTATGACAATGAAAAAACCCAGCAGAAGTAGCGTGCTAAATAGCCAGCCCAGCAGCATCAATACCGCGCCAGGAATCTCCGGCGAGGCCATGGAGCCAAACCAGGTTCGGGTGATCAGATGATGTTCGGCGATGCAAAGGACGGCAAGGGTCAACACGATTTTGGCGGTCAGGCTCAGCGAAAGCGGCCAGATGCCGCGTGCGCTGACGTATAGACCAATGACCGCCATAATGATATGAAGCACGGGGAAATTCCTGTTGAAGTGATTGTGGATTCACGGATGCGGAACTGGCATATGTTAAGCCGGAGGCCGGTCAAACCAGACGCCGATTTCAATCGTCATGGTCAGCCAACGCTGACGGCTATGGACAATATCAATGGAGATCGTATTATACGCAAGCGCGGGGCCTGACTGGCTTGTTTACCGACGGCAGTGCCCGTTTGATGTTATCCCCTGTGGTGCAAATAAAAGGCGTTCAGGATCCGGCGGCCATTAACGGAAACAACATTAACGGAACAATATTGCAGATGCCTGATTAGCAGATACCTGATGCCAGCGGTTGTTTAAGAACGTTGCAGGTTTTTCACAGGGCCAGGGAAGGGAAGCGACAATTGTTCAATATCGTTGTCGGTGATATAGGCAGTGCACTTCAATCACGATCGGCATGGCCGATGTGCCAGCCGGGCAACCCAGGACGGATGCACGGGCTTGGCGTCAATTGTCTTGGATGGGATAGCTGTTTGTATATACCCTTGAGGTATATACAAACATGCCAACTACAGATACATCGGCTTTTACCGGGCCTCGCCTTGATGAGCAAGGCTGTTCGGCAATCAGGCGGCAGCGGTGGTATCGTCGGCCATTTCATGCAGCCGAAAGCGCTGGTCGCTGTCCAGGAAATCCTCGGCATGGATCAGGACCTGTTCTTCATTGAGCAGAACGACGCCGTACTGAGGTTGCTCATGACTGCCATGGATGCAGCTTTCATCCCCATGCAGGTCAAGCGCCACCTGATGATTGGTGCCCCGCAGGGTGGAATACGCCATGCTTCGGAAGGTTCCGCAAATCGGCCGATGGATGTGGCCGAAAAAGACCTGTCGGATGCGATGTTCAAAACCCTCAATCGCACCGAAAAAAGGTGCCGTCTCCAGGAGCGAAAGTGCATCCATACTTCGAATGCCAATTGGAAAGAAGGGGTGGTGCATGAACAGCAGCACCGGTTTGCTCGATTCGGCCAGGCGTGC
This sequence comes from Advenella sp., assembly GCF_052108595.1. NCBI lineage: Bacteria > Pseudomonadati > Pseudomonadota > Betaproteobacteria > Burkholderiales > Alcaligenaceae > Advenella > Advenella sp. The sequence continues at coordinate 37,073 of NZ_JBQEAU010000015.1, read as the reverse complement.
GCGCAGCCAGTTGGCCCGGGTCTCGCAATAGACGCCCCAATGTACGCCCGGTTCGTTGGTATCGAGAAACAAGGCAAGGTAGGACCGAAATCACGGACATATTGAACAAACCCGTTTTCGTCGGTATCGATATGTGCAAAGTGATGTCGAAACTGCTGCCGGCTATCGTGATTGCCCAGGATGGGGTATACCGGCATGCTCAATGGCGCCAGACATTCGCGCAAATGGACGTATGCCTGGGCGTGCCCGTAGTGCGTCAGGTCACCGGTAATCACAACGGCCTGCGCGTCGGGTTGGTGCGCGAGCATGTGCTTTACGGCTTGTTGCAGGCGTTGCTTTGGATTGGTGCCGTACAGGACACCGGCATCAGCAACCAGATGCGTATCTGTCAGATGGATGAATTTCATGATTGTCATATCACTTGAGAAGGTTTTGCACGTCTTGCGCCATGGCTTCCAGGGCCGCCTGTGGTTGGGCCGATTTATCGAACACGGTTTGCAGACGGTCATTGATGACATCGGTGATTTTCAGGCCGTTCTCTCCGGGGAAAGCATACCAGCCGGTTAACCAGGGCATCTGCTTGACAGCCGTGTATTGGTTGGGGTTGGCATCGTAGTAGCCTTTGAGCTTGGCCGGATCGTCAATGGGCAATGTGTTGGCAGGGAAGTAGCCGGTTCCTTTTGTCATGATGGTGGCGCCCTCGGGCCCTGTGGCAAATTTAATGTATTCCCAGGCTGCCTTCTGGCGCTCCGGGTCTTTGGTGAACATCATGGCCACGTTGCCGCCGGCCGGAACTTTTCCTTGCTCGCCATAGATGGGGAAGTAACCCGTGACCATTTTGAACTTGTCGCCGATTTGCTCGGCAATGCTCGACAACCGCGACGTAGATGATGAAAGGACAGCTAGTTTGCCCGTTACGAACAATTGGGTTGCGTCCTTGAATCGCAGATTCTGCATGGTGTCGTTGTCGACCATGCGGCCCATCTGCGCAATGGATTCCTGGCCAATTTTATCGTTGAACATTACCTTGGTTTCATCGGCGTTCAGCATCGTGCCGCCTTTGGAGAAAACCATGGCCTGCCATAACCAGTTGCCGGTAATTTCCCAGTCGTAATGCAGCCCATTGGTGCCGGGGTTGGCCTTGCGTGATTTGTCGGCGATGGCGATGATCTCGTCCCAGGTCTTGGGCAGCGCATCCGCTTTGACGCCGGCTTTGCTCAGCAAATCCATGTTGTAGTAAACAATGGGGGTAGAGAGCGAAAACCCGATGCCCACCTGTTTGCCGTTGACTTGGCCCAGCGAGAGCAGGGCGGGACTGTAGCCGCTTTGGGCCCAGTCTTTTTCCGCATTGATGAACGGAGTCAGTTCCACTGCGATATTGCGATCGACAAAAACACGCTGGCGATTCAGGCCCTGGTAGGACACGTCGGCCAGTTGTTTGGTAACGGCATGGCGCAATGCCTGTTGCGTAGCCTCTTCATATTCCGGTGTAGGCGCACGGAACTTGACTGTATAGTCGGGAAATTTTTCGGTAAAGCGTTTGGCAATTTCCGCGTGTACCTGATTGAACACATCAGGATAGGGGTAGTCGACGATGAGTTCAATTTTGGCGGCATGGGCCGCATTGCTTGTCAGGGACAGGCACGCCAGGGCGCGCAATAGATTTTTGGTTCGCATGATGAATTCCTTTGTTTAACCTTTGACACCCGAGAGGGTGACACCTTCGATAAAGCGCTTCTGCGCGGACAGAAAAAACAGCAGTAATGGTAGTGTGATGATGACGGTACCCGCCATCAGCGGTCCGAAATCGGTCCCCGCTTCTTCATTCTTAAAGAACATCGTTCCGAGCGGCGGCGTGGCCAGGTCAGCGGTATTGATGACCAGCAGCGGCCAGAAATAATCGTTCCAGTGCCAGACCACCGAAAATATCGAGAACGCGATCAGCGCCGGCATGGCTGCCGGCATCATGATGCGCCAGACCAGTTCGAACTCGCTCATGCCGTCAAGACGGGCAGCATGAATGAGGTCATTGGGCACGCCCATAAAGAACTGGCGCATCAGAAAAATACCGAACCCGGACGCGATAAAGGGAATGATCAGTGCGGCCATGGTGTCCAGCAGTCCTGCGTGATATAACAGAATGTAGAGTGGGATGGCCGTCGCCTGAAAGGGAATCATCAGCGACATCAGTACCAATCCCCAGGCAAGGCGTTTGCCCCGGAACTGCAGCTTGGCAAAGCAATAGGCGGCTGGCAGCGCGACGATAATTTGCAGAATCAGGATGCCCGCACAGACCACCACGCCATTGAATAAATAGCGAAGCAGGGGAACCTGGGTCAGCGCTTTCGTATAGTTTTCGATTGCTGCCCAATGCTGTGGCAACAAATGAAAACCTTCGCGAAAAATTTCATCTGCAGGTTTCAGGGAAGTGGACAGCATCCAGACAAAGGGCAGCAGGAAGACTGCGGCTCCCGCCATCAGTACGACATGTCGGAATATCTGCCAGGAAAGCGAAGCGTGCATTGGATTTTTCATTGGTAATGGGTCCGTTTTTCCATGCCAATCTGCTGGATCAAGGTGAGTATGAAAATGCAGGCGACGAACACCAGCACGATGGCTGCTGCGTAACCCATGCGGAAAAAATTGAAACCTTCGGCGTAAATCGTATGCAGGAGGACTTCGGTCGACTTGTTCGGCCCGCCCTGAGTGAGCGCATGCACGGTATCGAAAACCTGCAGTGAACGAATGCAGCAGACGGTAACCACGAACAGCATGGTTGGCCCCAGCATGGGCAGGGTCAGTCGCAGCAGGCGGTCCAGCGGATGGCGCATGCCGTCAAGCAGGCTGGCATGGCGCAACTCCATTGGAATATTTTTCAGACCAGCAAGAAACATGACCATGGCCAGCCCCGACATTTGCCAGATCCCGATGGCAGCCAGTGACGGCAGGGCCAGGTCATAATCGTTCAACCAGTTCTGGGGGCCGATGCCAAACCATGACAGCACTTTATTCAGAAAACCCACGGTGGGATGCATGAGAAATTGCCATACCACAGCCATGGCAATCAGCGTGGAGGCAACCGGCATGAAAAAGGCAGTGCGGTAAAAGCCGCGCAAGGATTCATGGGATTCGATGAGCAAGGCAACGCCCAGCCCGACTCCAATTGAGCACACCGATACGATGACCAGGTAATAGACTGTGTTGGCAAAGCTTTTGCGAAAGGTCGGGTCATTCCAGAGATCGACGTAGTTGCCTAGCCCGACCCAGTTCCAGGAGCTGGCGCCGAACTGCCAGTCCGTCAAAGACATGAGCGCCACGATGAGCAGCGGCACGATCAATAGCAATACAGTCAGAACCAGGCAGGGGCCGAGTAACAGCGACAGTTGCAGTGGCTTGATACGCATACGGATCTCCTAGGCTGCCAATGACAGGCATTGCCTGTCTGAGCGCAAACTGTGTCCCTGAGCATCGAACACGTGCCAGGCTTCGTGTGGCACATGCACCTGCAGTACTTCGCCAATTTTCAAATGTGGCGCCGTATCGAGCACCACGACGACAGATTCACCGGCCGGCGTCTGCATTGTTACCATGCATTCTGGTCCCGTGAATTCGACCAGGGTGATTCTGCCTCTGACGCTCAGCGTATCGTCCGAGGCAGTCAGCAAGGCCTGCTGCGGACGAAATGCCAGTTGTGCGGCATGCCTTGGAAAGAAATCGTGCAGTGGCTGATCCTGCAGGCAGGCATGGCCTGCTGCATTCTGCGTGACTGCCAGGAAGTTGACCCGAGGCGCGCCTACAAAGGCGGCCACATCGGTATGGCTGGGGGTGTGATAAATTTCCTGGGGCGTGCCCAGTTGCAGGATGTGACCGCCCTTCATCACCGCGATACGATCTGACATGGACATGGCTTCATGTTGGTCATGCGTGACATAGACAAAGGTGACGCCCAGTTCATCGTGCAGTTGCCGGATTTCGCTGCGCAACGACTGGCGCAAGCTGGCATCCAGATTCGACAGGGGTTCATCGAACAGGAACAGGGAGGGGCGCCGCACCATCGCACGCGCCAGCGCGACACGCTGGCGCTGTCCGCCGGAAAGCTGCACGGGCTTGCGATCCCACAGGTGGGCAATACCCAGGATCTCGGCAATTTTTCGTCCCTGTTTTTGCGCGTCGTGGGTTTTGCGGCGCGTTGCCGGACTGATCCAGCGTGCTCCCGGCAGTCGTTGTGCAAAGTGCAGCATGCGCATATAAAGCGGGGTGCAGATATTGTCGCCTACTGTCATGTGAGGATAGAGCGCATAGGATTGGAACACCATGGCGCAGTCTCTTTGGCCGGGCGATTGCGTCAGTAAATCCGCATCCCCCTTTCTGATCGTTCCGGTATCCGGCATTTCCAGCCCTGCCAGCAGTTTGAGCAGGGTTGATTTTCCGCAACCGGAAGCGCCAAGCAGGGTTAGAAATTCACCATTGCGTATGGTGAGCGATAGCTTGTCAAGCACGGTAGTACTGCCGTAAGACTTGCTGATGTGGTCAAGGAAAATATCAGTCATGATTCAATTCCGGTAGAAGGGCGAACCGTTCGGCCAGCCATTGACTGAGTTCACGCGTATGACGGTAGCTCAGCACGGCAGGGGCCAGTTCACCCGGGTGAGTGTGGTAGCCGCCAAGATGGGCTGCAAAGTCGACGCCAGCCTGTGCCGCGCAATGCGCGTCGATCCAGGAGTCGCCTACGAATAATGCATCCCGCAGCGGGCATTGGAGATGCGCTAAGGTAGCCAGGATGGCAGCTGGGTCCGGTTTGGGCGGCAGGCCATCATCCAGGCAGTGAATATGTGAAAAAAGTGACCGCCAGCCTGCCTGGTCCAGCAGGGCCAGCGTGGAAGCGCGATCGCGATTGGTGCACAGTGCTAGCGTGAAGCCAGCCCCTTGCAATTGGGTCAGCGTATGATCTGTGTTCGGGTAAGGCACGGCGGCAGAGAGTGCATGGCCAAAATACGCGCGCTCCATGTCGCGCATGGTTGCTTGCGCCGCGTCAGCGTCCAGTTCCATTTGGTCAGTAGCCCGCGCGAACATAGCGCCGATCCCCTGGCTTAGTGCCAGGCGCAATGCTGCAGGTTCTATGCTCGTTACCCCGGGAGTGACCGTGCGTACGGCCTGCAGCAGGCTGGGCCAGGTGTCCAGAAGTGTGCCGTCCAGATCAAAGATGATCGTTTTATATGTGGAATGTGGTGTCATGACGCCCACTTTAATGATCAAATATGACATGAATATGAACATAAACGATCAATTGCGATTTTTTTTTCTATCGGTTAGAATCACGATTGTTCAAGTTATGGTAGTGGTTCTCAGCCAAAATGGATCATATATGCTCAAAGTCGAACGTCAACAGCGCATTCTGGCGCGTATGCAGGAAACCAACGCCGTGACGGTGCGGGACTTGGCACGTGCATTTTCAACGTCGCCGATCACCATCCGGCGCGATTTGCTTGAGTTGGGTGAAAAAGGGTTGCTGGAACGCACCCACGGTGGGGCAGTGGCCTCACAAGAGGTGCTGGCCGAAGGCAATGCCCGCTACGAGATGTACAACTATGCCGAAAGGCACCGTCAGCAATCGGCTGAAAAGGCAGCCATTGCCGAATGCGCCATGCAATATATTTCTGACGGCGACAGCATTCTCATCAATGCCGGGACGACCGCCCACGCGCTGGCGCAGGCGCTCAGCGGTCATCAGGATCTGCATGTGATTACCAATGGCTTGACGGTTGCCGCGGCAGCCGGGCAAAGTCATCTTGCCCATGTGTATGTACTGGCCGGGCGCCTGGATCCGCGCAAGCAGGCCACTATAGAGCGCGCCGATAATGATGTGTTATCCGGCATTCAGATTCGCGAAGCCTTTCTGGGCGTGCATGCGGTATCTGCCGCGGGTATTTTCATGCGGGACAGCGAAGATGCTTCCATGAATCGGGCTTTTATCGCTGCAGCCAGTTGCACCACGGTCATGGCAGACCATACCAAGCTTAACGCCTTTGCGAGCTTTCGTATCTGTCCTTGGTCGCAGGTAGAGCGCCTGATCACCGATGCTGCTGCCGATCAGGCGGTGTTGCAGGCGATTCGGCAACAGGGTGTGGAAGTGGTTATCAGCGGTTAATCATTGCCAATGGAAGGCGAAATTGCGACATAACCGTACTTTTGCCTGCGTGCATCTCTAAATACACAATACAGCCAATAAGTTGTAGATTGAAAATACAATCTATAATATGTATACTGGTAATACAATCTAAGTGCTGTATTTTAAATTTACAGCTTATAATTTGTAAAACCTCAGGGAGGTATGCATGCGTGACTATACTGTTCATACATCGGCACAGCTGCCCATGCTGCTGCAGGCATTTCGCAAGGAGGCCGGACTCACGCAAAGTGAAGCCGCCCTTCGGCTGGGCGTAACGCAGCAGACGTTGTCTGCACTGGAGCGTCACGCCGACACCGTGAGCGCAGATCGATTGTTGCGATTGCTCAGCATTCTGGGTGTGGATCTTGTGCTGCGCAAAAGTGGTGAGCCCAACAGCTCAGACGGCGTAGCTCCGTCGGCCTGGTAGCGCCATGGGCAGACGCTCTCATGCTCGCGCACTCGGGCTGTGGATGAACGCAGACTATGTGGGGACTTGGCATACCCGGCCAGGCGACGGCGAGGTCCTGCAATATGCCGATAGCTGGGTGACCTCGGCGCGCGGTCGGGCGCTTTCCCTGTCTCTTCCTTTTGCGCCTGGCAATCCGCCACATCGAGGCGAGGCCGTGCGGGCTTACTTCGAAAATCTGTTACCTGACAGCAAAGAAATTCGCCAACGGGTGGCGCGTCGGTACCAGACCGGCTCCACCGATGCATTTGACTTACTGATGCAGGTGGGCCGCGATTGCGTGGGTGCCCTGCAATTGCTCCCCGAAGGCATGCAGCCAGAGGCGATAAACGCTGTTCAGGCCACGCCTTTGAGCGAGGCCGAGGTCGCTCGCTTGTTGCGCGATACGCTCAATCCCGGTCCCCTGGCTGGCGCAGCCGGTTCCGATGCGCAAGACTTGCGCATCTCCATTGCCGGTGCGCAGGAAAAAACGGCCCTGTTGCACTTCCAGGGCCGATGGTGCCGGCCACACGGCGCGACACCCACGACCCATATTTTCAAGCTGCCAATGGGGCTGGTCGGGAATATGAAACTGGATCTGAGCGAGTCTGTCGAAAACGAATGGCTTTGTGCCGAGATCCTGCGCACATACGGGCTGCCAGTAGCCGAATGCGAACCGCTGCAGTTCGAAGATATGAAGGTGTTGTCGGTGACGCGATTCGATCGAACCTGGATTGCCGATGGTGAGCAAAAGCCGTGGCTGGTCCGGCTGCCGCAGGAAGATTTTTGCCAGATCACGGCAACCCCACCGCATTTGAAATATGAAGCCGACGGCGGGCCTGGCGTGGATCGCATCATGAGGATGCTAGACACCTCTCTTTATTCTGAACGTGATAAACGTATTTTTTTCCAGTCGCAAATACTCTTCTGGATGTTGTGGGCGTCCGATGGTCATGCGAAAAATTTCAGCGTTTTTCTCAGGCCTGGTGGAGGCTATGAACTCACGCCGCTATATGACATCCTTTCCGTTCTGCCTTTTCTGGGAGAAGGCAAGGGCAAGCTGTCGCCCTTCAGAGTGAAAATGGCGATGGCCGTGCGCTCAAAAAACGCGCATTACCTGATGCGAACAATCGAGCGACGGCACTGGTTGAATGTGGGCGAGCGATATGGCGTGGTAACGCCTGACGGGCGCGGCGCACAAGCGGTTGTGGATGACCTTGTGGCCCGAACACCCGCGGTTGTGCGTGCTGTGCGGGCCCGGCTGCCCAAGTCGTTTTCGCAGGTGCTGGCCGACAGTATTTTACAGGGCCTGCTAGCTTCGGCAGACAGGCTGGCGGAGTGATGTTGCGCAACAGGCCTGGTTGTTTGTTTGCCAGAGCCCGTTTAATCTGAAGGACACATCAGCAAGCCGGTGTTCGCAAATCCATTATTTGCATGCTGCGACCGTGCAAAGCGCAGCAAATTTTTACTTATGCTTAGCTCAGCACCGTGACATTCAGACCCTGAACCCGCTGGAACACAGTATCGCCAGACAGTAACAGATGGCGCGAGCCCAGTTGAAGACAGCTTGCTGCCTGCAGGGCGTCTGGTGTACGTAGTCCATGACGCACACGAATAGCTGCGGCCAGCTCCACGACTGCTTGGTTCGGTTCAATCCATACAAGATCCGGTCGAGCAAAGAAAGCGTCGAATAACGCCAGGGTTGCTGCATCATTGTTCTTCATGGGGCCCACACGACACTCGAGCCAGGACAGACGGCTGACTGCCGCCCTCATATTTGGGTGAGCCTGGGTTGCTTCAGAAATCTGGCTGCGTACTCGGCTTGCAAAAGGTTCTTTTCCCTCGATCAGGTAGATAAGGGCGCTGGCATCAAAAAATGCAATCACCAATCCCGCTCCTCTATTTGCGATGCGTCGATTTCTGCCTTTTCGCGGGTGCCGGTAGATTGTTGCATCAACAGCCACTGTAATGCTGTCATGCCGGGGCTTGTTGGCTGGTGCCCGCCAGCGAGAGATTGGTATTGCTCTTCAGACAGCACAACGGCAGCCGATTTGTTGCGTTTAATGATATGTACCGGACCGTGGCGCAGCCCGTCTTCAATGGCGGCCATACCACGTCGCTTGATTTCGCCAATGGTTACGGTATTTTGCACGACAGCCTCCTTTAACAGTACTGTTTGTGAAAATATGGTACTAAATTCGGTATTGAAATACAAGATACCTTCGCTATAGCAGATATTGAAATTACAGTTATTCAATAAAAAGGTCAATAACATAGCTTATTGACATTAAAACAGAAAGCAGTTAGGATGAGCGGGCATCGCATTGATCAATAAATATGCCATCCGTCATTAGCGCCCAACAGTTGCTTGGATCAATTCGGGGGCTGCGGTGCAAAGGAAAAGTGCAAAAGGACACACAGTCATGAGATTGCCAGTCTGGTTTTTATATGCTGATCCGATAGTTCGCGGGTGCCGCTGTGCTCGCGAGCTCGCAGGCGCATTTGACCCAGGTTCTCATAACAGTAACAAACGATAGGCATGACAAGTGACATGCGTGATAAGCGATATGCATGACGCTTTGAGACCTCATCAACAAATAAAACGGAGCAACCATTTTCAGAAGCAAAGAGCCGCAATATCAGGTGCCGGATGCGATGCGTTCCTGCTGCCTTGAAAGATGGTTAGCCACAAGTTTTACCGGATTAACTTCGCTTGAGTAATTGTCATACATAATAATGGGAGAGTAGAGATGAGAATAAAGTTTCGGGCTGCGGCCCTTGCTGTTGGCGCCATTGCAATGATCGGTATGGGGTCTGCGCGCGCAGAGGAGGCTGCCGTCAAGTCGGTGAAGAACGGCGCCGCGACGATTAGCTATCACGCACAAGGAAAAGGGCCACTTGTTCTGCTGATTGCATCAACAGGGCGGGGAACCGAGGAGTTTGGTCCGTTGGCCGAGCGCCTGGCGCAACGGGGTTACCGCGTGCTGCGGCCGGAACCGCGCGGTATCGGCGACAGTCATGGTCCAATGCAAGGCGTTTCCTTTCATGATTTTGCCAAGGACTTTGCCGCCGTCATTCGCAACGAGGGAGACAAAGCCATTGTCGCGGGCCATGCATATGGCAACTGGATTGCCCGTACGATTGCGTCGGACCACCCTGAGCTGGCGCGCGGTGTCGTTCTTGTTGCGGCGGGTGCCAAGTCCTGGCCGAAAGAGCTGAGCGAAGCCATTACGATGATCAATGATCCTGCATCCTCGCGCGAGCAACGTCTTGACGGCTTAAAGCTGGCTTTTTTTGCGCAGGGTAGCAACCCGGAGCCCTGGCTTGAGGGCTGGAATCAGGCGGTGACCAAAAGCCAGCGCGCGGCTCGCAAACTGACCAATCGGGATGACTGGTGGGCCGGCGGCACAGTGCCGATGCTCGATCTGCAAGGCGGAGCTGATCCCTTTCGTCCGCCAGCCTCGCGTGAAGAATTGAAAAAGGAATTTGGCGATCGGGTAACGGTCAAAGTGATCGAAAATGCAAGTCATGCCCTGCCGGCTGAAAAGCCGATCGAGACGGCCAATGTCATTGCAGACTGGGCCGATACTTTAAAAGAATAGTTCACGCCGCCAGGTCGTTGAAAAGGCCGGGCAAAGGGAGGCAGATGTTGCCGCGTTGCTGATGCCGTGATGGGTCTGCTTCATCGCAGGACCGGCATAAGCGACGCCATACAACGCGTCGACAAATCCAGTATGTGAACGATATCCTCATCTCGTAACGATATGGGCATGAATGCAGGGTATCTGGCGTATTGCTATGCTGGCGGTATGTCGGTCGCCACTGCCTCTACCAGCTCCGGCGCAGCCGGTACGGTTGACCGGTCGTTGCGCGCTTCCATTTGCTGCAGTTGGCGCAATGACCGGGTGACCGCAGCGACCGTGACTGCATAGCGCCAGTACTTGCGACGCCATGCTCGCAGCGGCAACCACAAGTGCGGCACGATCACACCCGGCGCCCATTGGGGGCGCCAGCGCAACATATTACGGGGCCGGTGGGAAATTGTGACGGTTGGCACACCCAGGGCCGAGGCCAGATGGCCAATGCCTGAATCGTTACCGATCAGATAGCCCGACTCGTGGATGAAATCGCCCAGCGCCTGCAGCGATGCAAAATGATTCACAGTAAAAGGTTGTCCCTGCGCGGCAGCCTGCCATGCCGCAGCCTCGCGTTCTTCAACGACAAAGGCAACGTCATGGCCATCGCAACACAAGCGTCGCGCCAATTCTATAAATTTGGAATCTGACCAATAGCGTTCCGCTGACCCGGCGGTCGGATGAATCACAATACGTCTGCGGTTTCGCCCCCAGCGCTCCGGATGCTGGGTAACCAGGCCGCAGGCGCTGGACCAGTCTTCAATACCATAAACGGCTCTGGCAAAATGGCGTAATTCGTCCAGAAAAAGCCTGGGCTGTGCCGGCTGCTGGCGCAACCACAAGGTCAATGAGTTGAGCGGGCGCGGGCAGTTGTGCGGATCAAGCACGATGGGCTGATCAATATCCATCTGGAACAGGCTGTCAAATTGAGTCAATGCCAACACGCCTTCGGAAGGAAGAGGCCGCACTTCCAGACCCGGCAACCACGAGGCCAGTGCATGCGCCTGTCGTCCGAACACGGTGACCCGATGGCCGCTACGCACCAGATTGTGGGCCAACGGAAGGAGCAACAGGGCGTCGCCAAGTTTATTGGAAACCAGCAAAGCGATGTGTTCGGAAGGGATCATGAAAAATGAACTGGTGAATACGAGCAGCTCGTATCATATTGTTACGATGAGAAAAAAGCAATAAATTTTACGCATCTGCACGACGGGTGATTCGTTCATCAATGTGCCTCTATTCACCATGGGCGTAAAGCGTCGATTCGTCCACGTGTGAGCGCCATGTTCATTACGGCGTGGGTGTCAGGCGGGTTTGAAATGGAAGGGCAGAATAACGGCAGATGATTGAATTTCTCCGGGCGCGATTTAAAGACTGGGACATGGCGGGCTTTGGCCGAAGACACGCCCAACTACGATATCGTGCTCGAATTTGCGTGTCGTGTCGTGTCGTGTCGTGTCGTGTCGGTGGGGTGTTCATGTCAGGATTCAGCATGCGCCAGGCTATCCGCATTTTTTTCAAAATGCGTTATTAGATAATCTGCCACAACCCTGATCCTTCTTGAATGAACGAGATCGCTATGCATAACAAGCCAGATTTGCTGATCCACTCCCAATTGAGGCATGACGCATTGAAGACCAGACTGTCGCGCCAGAAAGTGGGGCAGCACGGCCAACCCAAGACCTGCCTGAGCTGCAGCTAACTGGCTGCTCAGGTTACTGGTCATCAGTTTGGCAGGGCGACCTGCTAACACCCGGGTAATCCATTGCGCTGATGGTAGATGATTGTGCGTTTCCACCCACCCGATCAAGCTATCGGATTCGTGTATGGAAGATGTGGCGGTGGTACTTCGCGTTGCCAAATAAGTAGCAGAACCATACAGGCCGAACCCCAATGTACCTATCCGTCTAAGTGTTACGTTGCCATGGGTTGGTTTGACCATCCGCACGGCAAGATCTGCATCCCGGCGATGCAGATTCACGGTTTGTGTTCCGGTTATTAACTCTAGCGTGAGACCTGGATGCGCTTCATAAAGAGGCTCGAGCGCTGGAATGATGACCGGGTTGGCCAGATTCTCCGCTGTTGCCAATCGCACGTGTCCCGCGACTTCATGCATGGCTGTCGCCCCAAATGCCTGTCCTGCCTGTTCCAGGCCTTCTGCACGATTCAGCAAATTCTGCCCTTCATCAGTGAGAAAGTAGCCATTTTGATGCCGGGAAAATAGTTTTACACCCAATGCGGACTCGAGCCGATCAAGACGGCGAATCATGGTGGCCGTTCCCACGCCAAGTTGCTTGGCTGCGCGTGTCAGCGTGCCCGCTCTGGCCAGGGCAAGAAATACCCTGGCATCGTCCCAATGCAGATGATTGGTCATTCATGTCCCGTTTTTGGTAAATAGTTTGCCGTAAATATAGATTGATAGAACATTATCGGGACATGATACTACGTATATATCTGATTTATACACAAGGAGAAACTGATGAAGCATCGTGTTCTGGGAAATGGTTTAACTGTCTCGCCGGTCGGTCTGGGTTGCATGGGTATGAGTGAGTTCTACGGCCCCCGTGATGATGTGACCGCGATGGGCGTTATGGACCGAGCCGTTGATTTGGGCGTTTCAATGTTCGATACGGCTGATATGTATGGCCCGTATCACAATGAAGAACTCATTGGTAAGTTCATCGCTACACGACGTCCGGATATCAAAATTGCGACCAAATTCGGTATTGTGCGTAACGGGACGCATTACAGTCGAACGATCGACAACAGTCCGGAGTATGCGCGCCGTTCATGTGAAGCGTCCTTGAGGCGCCTGGGTATTGAGCAAATTGACCTTTACTACGTCCATCGAGTTGACAAAGAACGACCGATAGAAGAAACCATGCTGGGGTTAGTCAAGCTGAAAGAAGCGGGCAAGATTGCGCATATCGGGTTAAGCGAAGTAAGTGCTGCCACGCTCCGGCGCGCGCATGCAGTCCATCCGATTACGGCAGTTCAAAGCGAATACTCTCTTTGGACCAGGGATGTCGAAGAGGCGGTATTGCCGACATGCGCAGAGCTGGGTATTGGTTTTGTTGCGTATGCACCTTTGGGACGGGGATTTTTAACCGGCCGTTTCCAGAGTGCTGACGACATAGGTCAGGATGACTTCAGGGCGAAACTACCACGTTTTCAGGAGGAAAATGTAGAGAAAAATAAATCGTATGTCACGATTCTCGCCGAGCTTGCACGCGACAAGGGAGCGACACCGGCACAAATTGCCCTGGCATGGGTATTGGCGCAAGGAGATAAGATTGTGCCCATTCCGGGTACCAACTCATTGCGACACCTGCAAGACAATATGGCGGCAGCGTCTATAACGCTTACAGCGCAGGAAAGAGATCTATTGAGATCCAGTGTATCCAGCCTTCATGTTGCAGGTGATCGGTATACAGAGGAAGGTATGAAGGGGGTTGCTGTATGAAATCGACGAACCTCTCGGATCGGCGTCAACGCGCTCTTGAACTGTTGAAGACACTCGATCCCGAAGCGCCTGACAAGGTCGCTGCCAGACTTGATCGATTGTCTCCAGACTTTGCAGAATTGATTTTGGGCTTTGCGTTTGCGGATATTGTATCCAGACCATGCATTGATCTGAAAACAAGACAGATGCTGACCGTAGCAGCGTTAATGGCAATGGGTACAGCATCATCGCAGTTGGAATTTCATATCCGCGCGGCGCTGAATGTAGGAGTGACACGTGAAGAAGTGATAGAAATTCTTCTGCAAATAGCTGTTTATGCCGGCGTGCCTGCGTGTATGAACGGGATCACTGCGACAGAGCTTGCGTTTGATGCTTATGTTCAGTCTTGCGAGGCTGCTGCGACATGACGGCGCCTATTGATGGGGTGTCCGTACGGACGGGGGGCAAATGATGTGTATTGTGAAGGGTATGCTTCTGGGCATTCAGCCGTTACAGGAACAAGTGATAGACGGGATATCTTTGAATAGATAGGCAAGATGCAAAAAAGCCCAAACCGAAGTTTGGGCTTTTTATAAATTCTGGAGCGGGAAACGAGGCTCGAACTCGCGACCTCAACCTTGGCAAGGTTGCGCTCTACCAACTGAGCTATTCCCGCAATTCAGCTGAAAATTACTTTGCATTTAATCGAATAGTGTTTAATTATCCGGTAACTGCGTTTGCAATCTCGATCAACTAAGCCATAAATTATATACAAGCTATTTGAGATTTGCAACACATTTTCTTGCTGCGTTCTTCAAAAATCCAATTCTGTGTTTTTTATGCATCACCGGGGTGATTCCGTCGCCATAACGGAACAATCGCTGCTGCCACATGAATCTCTTTGCGAAGAGGCGAAACTATAGCAGTAAATTAATTATAATGTCAAATTAATTTCACACGAGCGGGTGCTTTTTGATGCGGGATGATACAACGCAGGATCTTACGGGTCTCAATACCTTGGGACTGGTCTCGCATGCCGCGCATTATTTTCGGCTCGACAGCGAACAGCAGTTGCCCATGGTCACGCAATGGCGGCAGGCCGCGGACGGACTGATCTATGTGCTGGGTGGCGGCAGCAACCTGATACTGCGGGAGCATCTGTCCCGTCCTGTGGTGCATAATTTGCTCAAGGGAATCCGGCTGATCGAAGAAACCCCCGAAGCCTTTGTTGTGGAAGCGGCGGGCGGTGAAGGGTGGCACGACTTTGTCGGTGCGTGTATTCGTAATGGCTGGTACGGGTTGGAGAATCTGGCACTGATTCCCGGTACGGTGGGCGCTTGCCCTGTGCAGAATATCGGCGCCTATGGGGTCGAGGTCATGGATCGGATCGACAGTGTGTACGCCTGGGATCTGGCGCAAGGCCAGCCCCGTTTGTTCAATACGCAGGAATGTGCGTTTTCTTATCGCGACAGTCTCTTTAAGAAACCGGCAGGACAGGGCTATCTGATTACGGCGGTGCGCTTTCGTCTGCCCAAACAGTGGGCGCCGGTCATCTCGTATCCAGATCTCAAAAACGTTCCTGAACTGGCACAGGACGCCACGCCACAAAAGATTTTTGACGCGGTTTGCAGGATCCGGCAGGCCAAGTTGCCTGATCCCGCCAAAATCGGCAACGCCGGCTCTTTTTTCAAGAACCCGATCGTATCTGCGGCAAAGCAAGCACAATTGAAAACAGACTACCCGGCGCTCGTCTCTTATCCCCAAGCTGACGGCAGCTATAAGCTCGCGGCCGGCTGGATGATCGAGCAATGCGGCTGGAAGGGGCGCTCGCTCGGGCCTGTGGGCATGCATCAACGCCAGGCGCTGGTGCTTGTCAATCATGGTGGTGCAACGGCAACAGATGTACTGGCGCTGGCCGATGCGGTAATAGCATCCACGCAGCAGAAATTCGATGTTACGCTGGAGCGCGAGCCGGTTCTGTTCGACTGATCCATCGGACCTGTTGTTATCATGACTGTCATTATCATAAATGCAAAAACGGCTGCCTGATGGCAGCCGCAAATCTTATCTCACTGAGGTGTCAGTCCTTCATGGGCATTAGCCGCCAATCACCTCTTGCATGGAAAACAGGCCCGAAGGCTTGTCCTGCAAAAACAGCGCGGCCCGGACACTGCCCTGGGCATAGGTGCTGCGGTTGGAGGACTTGTGCGTAATTTCGATACGCTCTCCGGTGCCCAGAAACATCACGGTATGATCGCCAATGACATCACCGCCACGCACCACGGAAAAGCCGATCTGACCTTCCTTGCGTGCGCCGGTGTGACCGTGGCGGCTCCAGTCTGCAATGTCTTCCAGTTTTTTGCCCCAGGCATTGGCGACGGTTTCGCCCATGATCAGCGCTGTGCCGGAAGGCGCGTCCACTTTGTGCTTATGATGGGCCTCGTATACTTCCACGTCATAACCGCTGTTGAGCATTTTTGCCGCCGCCTCGAGCAGTCGTAGCGTCGCGTTGACGCCAATACTCATATTCGGCGCAAACACGATGGCAATGTTCTGGGCGGCTGACGCGATCGCTGCCTGGCCTGCGGCGTCAATACCTGTTGTGCCGATGACCATTTTTACATTGTGCTGTACGCAAGCCTGGACGTGCGCCAGGGTGCCGTCGGGACGGGTGAAATCAATCAGACAATCGCAGTCTTTGAGCGCAGCCAGATCACTGCCCAGTTGCACGCCGGTATTTTTGCCCAGGAAGGCGCCGGCGTCTTCCCCAAGATGGCCGCTGCCGGCATGATCCAGTGCCACAGCGAGCGTGAGTTCGGGGTGCGCCAGGACGGCTTCGATAAGCATGCGGCCCATACGGCCGCTGGCTCCGGAAATGGCAATACGCATGGTGGAGATATTTCCTGAAGAAGGTTGCAGCCCGGTGCGGGCATGCAAATGAATAGGGAGTCAAATCGGGAATGCAGCCCGTGGTAATGCATTATCCTGCCCGAACCATTGGCCCGGGTACAGGATATTGGAGCGCTTTACTGGGTGCGGGTTGCGCCGGGAGCCGGTTCGATGTTGATCGGTTCATTCGATGGCGCAGCAGGGGCAGAACCCGCGGCCCCCTGGGTGCTGCCATCATCCATCGGATAAGTCGTGACCGCGTTGCTGTCAGTGCCTGCCGGCGCTGCCTGCAGTGCCTGTGGATCGGTCACTTCCGTTTCGGGTGTTTTGTCGCCGGGTCGATACAGGCGCGCTTCTTGCTCGAAGGGCTGGAAGGACGGTTGTTCATCGCCTTCCCAGCGGTCTACCCGACCATTGACAAACCAGACCGAGAATTTGCGCTGTACGGCATCACCATAGCCCGGTTTGAAATAATATGGGTAATCCCAGCGATCGGGGTGGAACATGTCTTTGAGCGTCGGCGAGCCCAGTGCATAGCGCACCTGATCCTCTGTCATGCCTTTTTGCAGGAGAGCGACATCTTCGGCGGTGATCCAGTTACCTTGTTGAACAGAAGGCCTGTATGGGAAACCCCATTCTCCTGAGGCGCAACCACCCAGCACGGTAAGTGCTGTGAGGGAGGCGACCAGACCATACCGGATACGGGGGAAAAGGCGAGTTTGGTTCATGACTTGGCGACGTTCCTGTATTTGGACTCGTAAAAGCGTTATGATAATAGTTCTGGGCAATCAATAGGATTGTTTAGCCAGGTAATCTCAAAAATTAGTCGGAAGCGTGTTTTCCGCAATATCTTATCCACCTCCCATTTATCAGCGAGC
Source organism: Advenella sp. (assembly GCF_052108595.1). Classification (NCBI taxonomy): domain Bacteria; kingdom Pseudomonadati; phylum Pseudomonadota; class Betaproteobacteria; order Burkholderiales; family Alcaligenaceae; genus Advenella; species Advenella sp. The sequence continues at coordinate 19,615 of NZ_JBQEAU010000015.1, read as the reverse complement.
GCGCCTTGAACGAATTACACGATCCCAGTGAACTCAAAAGCATGGGTCTTAAAGCCACTTTCCCGAGGCTCAAGATTCTGGACATCTTCCGTAAGGCAGAAATTCGTCACTTGAGTGCCGAGGATGTCTATCGGCTGCTTATTTCCGAAAACGTCGATATTGGCCTTGCTACTGTCTACCGGGTGCTCACGCAGTTCGAGCAGGCCGGAATTCTGTCCAGAAGCCAGTTTGATAATGGCAAGGCCGTCTATGAACTGGATGATGGCGCACACCATGACCACCTGGTATGTTCTGTCTGCGGAAAAGTTGTTGAGTTTTCCGATCCGGAAATTGAAAGACGCCAGTCAAAAGTTGCCAAAGACAACAATTTTGTGCTGGAAAGCCACGCCATGGTTCTTTACGGCATTTGCGGTGACTGCGAATCCAAGCACCGTCGCTAGACAGGCGGCATAGGGCCGGCAATCCGCAGGCCCTTCGGTTCGACTCACCATCCGTCAGGCGGCATGGCCGTTCAGTAGGGTGTTGTCAAAAAAAGGCAGATCGCAATCTGCCTTTTTTTATTGCCCGGTGGGTTTGCCGCGCTCAATCGCTGTGAGTCAGCATTTCGCGGGCATGCTGGCGCGTGGTTTCGGTTATTTTGACGCCCCCGAGCATGCGGGCAATCTCTTCGGTACGGGCATGGTCATCCAACAGATCAATGCGCGATACGGTTTCTTTTTTTCCCTGTTTTTTCTGCACTTCGAAATGGTGATGCGCGCAAGCGGCCACCTGCGGTAGGTGAGTTACGCAAAGAACCTGATGATGTCGTCCCAGATCGCGCAGTAACTTGCCGACCACTTCGGCAACCGCGCCGCCAATGCCGGTATCCACTTCGTCGTAAATCAGGGTAGGCACCTGGTGTGCGCGATTGGCCATGACCGACAGGGCCAGCGATATCCGGGCCAGTTCACCGCCAGAGGCCACTTTGGCCAGTGGGCGTGGTTCACTGCCAGTGTGAGCTGCCACATTAAACTGCACATTATCCATGCCCGAGGCGCCGGGTTCGGCCGGCTGGATCGTTATTTCAAATGTGCTGCCTTTCATGGCAAGGGTCTGCAGCGCTTTGCTGACTTCTTTGGACAGCGTGCCTGCTGTGGCCTGGCGCGCCTTGGTCAGTTTTTCGGCGGCCTCGCGATACGCCACTTCATGTCTGGCTACCTGTTGTTCCAGTCCTTCCAAGTCTGATTCGCTGTTAAGGGCTTCCAGGGCCTGAGTCAGTTCCTGCAGGCGATCGTACAGTTTTTCGGGTTCGAGCCGGAATTTGCGCGCGGTGGCGAACATGGCGCCCATGCGTGCCTCGGTTTCGGCCAGGCGGTCCGGATCCAGTTCGGCCTTGTCCAGGTAACTGGCAAGATCGGATGATGCCTCAGTGACGGCGATACGGGCCGATTCAATGGCATCGTGCACACCCTGCAGACGCTCGTCATTGCGCAATAAGGGCTCGATGTGGTGCAGTGCGGCGTTCAGTATTGCCAGTGCAGAAGTCTGCTCGCCATCGAGCAGGTTGAGTGCGCCGGAAGCGCCTTCAAGCAGCGCAGAAGCATTGGCCAGCCGATTGTAGTCGGCGTTGACGCTCGCCCATTCATCCTTGCCCGGATTGATCTGGCTGATTTCATTCAATTGCCATTCCAGCCGTTCCCTTTCGGCTTGTGCATCACGCTGGCTGCTACGGGCGCGCTCCAGTTTCTGCTGGGCCTGCTGCCAATCGGTCCACTGGGAGCGAACCTGTTTGGCCAACGCTTCATGTTGTCCGTGGGCATCAAGCAGGATGCGCTGTTCATGGCGTTGCAGCAGCTTCTGATGGGCGTGCTGGCCATGAATATCCAGCAAGTGCGAGCCTATGGTCTTGAGCTGGCCGAGCGTGCCGGGCACGCCGTTGATGAACGCCCGGGATTTGCCGGCCCGGTCTATGACCCGACGCAGCACCAGTTGGTCGTCTTCTGGTTCCAGCTCCTGTTCTGCCAGCAGCGCGCGCAGCGAGCCAGGCACGTCAAAGATGGCGCTGATGTCGGCCTTGTCGGCGCCTTCGCGGATGGCGCCGCTGTCGCCGCGGGCGCCCAGCGTGAGCGCCAGTGCATCGATAAGGATGGATTTGCCCGCACCGGTTTCCCCGGTAAAGACCGAGAAGCCGGCGTCGAAGTGCAGTTCGGTCTGTTCAACAATGACAAAATCACGGATATGCAGGGAACGGAGCATGAATACGTACTTCTGTGATGAATGGGATTGCTGGGTTGTGTGGGTCTGGGGCCCTGGCGCGGATTGCTAAGCGGCTTCGGGCATGATATTCCAATGCAACTTCTGGCGCAGGGTAGAGAAAAAGCTGTAACCTTTGGGATGCAGAAAACGGATCTGGTGGTCTGCCTTGGTAACCACGATTTTGTCGCCCAATTGCAGATCGGACCAGGTTTGCATGTCGAAATGCACGCTGGCGCCTGTTTCTACCCGACCCACTTCGGTCAGGGTCAGGGTGAGCATACCGGTGTCGGGCACCGCAATGGGGCGGTTCGACAGGGTCTGGGGGGCAACCGGGACCAGCAAAAACGCATTGACTGCCGGATGCAGGATCGGGCCGCTGGCGCTAAGCGAATACGCGGTAGAGCCGGTCGGGGTGGCAACGATCAGCCCGTCGGCACGCTGCCGATACATGAGCGTTTCATTGTATTCCACGCAGATTTCGATCATGCCGCCGCGACTTGCCCGGTTCAGCACCACATCATTCAGTGCCAGGGCACAGGTCAGGGTTTGACCGTCGCGCACGACAGAGGCCTGCAGCAGCGAGCGGTGTTCAATATCGTACTGGCCGTCAAGAACCGATTCGATGGCCTCCAGGGCGTTCTGCACGGGAATGTCGGTGATAAAGCCGAGCCGCCCGTGGTTGATGCCCAACAGCGGGACATCGTACTGGGCCAGCTTGCGGCCGACGCCCAGCATGGTGCCATCGCCGCCCATGACAATAACCAGGTCAGCCTGGTTGCCGATTTCGGCAGTCGTTGCCGTGGGATATTCGGTCACTCCGGTATTCTCGGACGTTTCCTTTTCAATCAGAACCTGTCGGCCTGCTGCGTGCAGCACACCAGCCAGCGCACGTAATGGGGCATCAAGACCGGAGTCGTGATATCTGCCGACCAGCGCTATGGTTGAAAAATGCATAATGAAACCATATACAATAAACGAAACGACAATGAAAAGTAACTAGAAGTACCGGAAATGAAACCTACGGCAACCGTCATAATACGTTATTCTACATTGACTGCAGGTTTAACAATTAACGTGCCCGTAAAATATCCTCTGGTACAAACCACAACAGACCCACCATGGATGATCGCGCAAACGCACTTTTGAAAGCTCTGATCGAGCGGTATATTGATGACGGACAGCCGGTAGGCTCCAGGACGCTGTCCAAGCTGTTCGAGCTCTCGCCGGCCACCATCCGCAATGTGATGGCGGACTTGGAAGATCTGGGCCTGATTCACAGCCCGCATACCTCCGCAGGTCGCATTCCCACGCCCCGAGGATATCGCCTGTTTGTGGATAATCTGCTGGTGATCAAGCCCTATGAACTGGAAGAGCCCCCCGAGCTGCATGATATTTTTTCCAACACGGCGCCCAGCAAGGCGCTTAGCGTGGCCGCATCGCTGGTGTCCAACCTGACCCAGTTTGCCGGCGTGGTGCTCACACCCAAGCGCTCGCAGGTATTTCGCCAGATTGAATTTATCCGGTTGTCGCAGCGGCGTATCCTGCTCATTATCGTGACGCCCGATGGCGATGTGCAGAATCGGATTCTGTCCCCCGTGCACGACTACACCGAAGCTCAGCTCATCGAAGCCGCAAATTATTTCAATCATAATTTCGCCGGGAAATCCTTTGAGCAAGTGCGCGAGCAGCTCGGAACCGAGCTGAATCGACTCAAAGAGGAAATATCCTTGTTGATGCAAGCCGCGGTGGACGCAGGCAATGACGATGATCAGGAGTCGTCCGTGGTTATTTCCGGTGAGCGTCGGCTGCTGGAAATCACGGATTTTGCCACCGATATGGATCGCTTGCGCAAGATGTTCTCGCTGTTCGAGCAGAAAACCGATCTGATGCAACTGCTCGATGTGACAGACCGATCACAGGGCGTGAAGATCTACATTGGCGGTGATTCACGCCTGGTGCCCATGGAAGATGTCTCGGTTATCACTGCGCCCTATGGCGTTGACGGGAAAATCGTGGGTACGCTGGGTGTGATCGGCCCAAGCCGTATGTCCTACAATCGAGTCATTCCTATTGTGGATCTGACGGCCAGGCTGTTGTCCAACGCGCTCAGTCATCAGTAAGGGCAGCACGCCCCACTGGTGCAGGCAGCGTGGGGCGGTCCATTGTGGCGGTTGCAGGTGCTGCGGCCCATGGCCGGTGCGCAATCCGGGTACAATCCCATGTCGATAATGCATTTGTAAAAGCCGCCATACATGGCGCTTTTTTTGAGTTGCCGCGCTGTTCGTGTCTGGCGCACAGTCTGATGGGCGGCACCGTATCCGCAACCTACAGGAAAGCATGAATACAGGAGTTGTACTGATTAACCTGGGCACCCCGGCCAGTCCAGATGCAGGCGCAATCAGGGCCTATCTGGCGGAGTTTCTGTCCGATCCGCGCGTGGTTGAAATTGCGCCCGCCGTCTGGAAACCAATTCTCAATCTTGCGGTCCTGCCGCTGCGGCCGTCCAAACTGGTGCCAAAATACCGTGAGATCTGGATGGAGGATGGTTCGCCGTTGCTTGTGTATGGCAAGCGCCTGGCCCAGGGCGTGCAGGCGCAGCTGGATCGCGAGCAGATTGCCGCCACCGTGGTGCTGGCTATGCGCTATGGACGACCGTCGATGCAGCAGGCCTTTACACAATTGCGTGAAGCAGGCTGCGAGCGCATTCTGATCGTGCCGTTGTATCCGCAATTTGCCGCCAGCACAACCGCAACCATTTTCGAGCAAACGCTGGCGCTGTTTCGCGATGCGCGTGATTTGCCCGAGTTGCGTTTCGTCAAGCGGTTTCATCAGATGCCCGGTTATCTTGATACGCTGGCGCAAAATGTGCGCGACTATTGGCGCGAGCACGGTAAGCCCCAGCAACTGCTGCTCAGTTTCCATGGCTTGCCCAAACGCTCGGTGGAGCAGGGCGATCCCTATCTGCGTGATTGTACGGCAACGGCCGAGGCGCTGCAGCTGCGTCTGGCCGCAGAAGGGGTGCCGATCGACATCGCCTTTCAAAGCCGGTTCGGCCGGGCCGAATGGCTCGGCCCTTCTACGCTGTCGGTACTGCAGGCCTATCCGGGAGACAATATCCGTCACGTCGACGTGCTGTGCCCTGGCTTTGTAGCCGATTGTCTGGAAACGCTTGAGGAAATCCGAATTGAGTGTGCTCGTGCGTTCAGTCAGGCAGGAGGCGAGCAGTTTCGCTATATTCCCTGTCTGAATGACCACCCGGCATGGATCAATGCCATGACGGGCCTGATCCGGCAACATATTGCCGGCTGGCCCGACCTGGATGCGGTCTGACCGAACCTTTTATTTATTTGTCTTTTAGAGAGTCATCATGGCCGTCACCATTAGTGGTCTGTATGTGTATCCCATCAAGTCCTGCGCCGGCATCGCGCTCGATCGTGCACAAATCAGCGCGGCAGGGGTCCAATGGGACCGACAGTTTATTCTGGTTGATGCCGCCGGCGCGATGCTGACCCAGCGCACGGTGCCGCGCATGGTGTTGATCCAGCCGGCACTTGATCTTGCGCTGAACCAGTTGCTCTTGCAGGCGCCCGGTGCCTCGACACTCACGATCTCGCTGCTGGCCCCGCAGGCGGATGACAAAGCGATTGCCGTCAGGGTGTGGGGCGGCCAGCCGCAAGGCATGTCCGTCAGTGCCCAGGCTGACCAATGGTTCAGCAAGGTGCTGGGCCAGCCCTGCCGCCTGCTACGCCTGCATCCTGAATCGCAACGACGCGTCCTGCCCGATTTTCCCGAGAGCTGGCAACAGCGCCACCGCGACTGGAAGCCTTTAAACGCTCAGGACCAGACCTTCGGCTTCGCCGACGGCTTTCCGTTTTTGTTTGCCAGCACCGCTTCACTGGATGCGCTCAATGCAACGCTTGCCGGCAAGCAGCAGGCGCCGGTGCACATGATCCGTTTCCGGCCCAACATCGTGCTGGATGGTTTGCCCGAATACGAAGAGGATTACGTTTTCGGGCTCGCCGCAGGAAAACTCAATTTTGCCTTCGTCAAACCGTGTACCCGCTGCACGATCCCGAATGTTGACCCGGCATCGGCCGCAATCGCAGACGAACCGGGTATTACGTTGATGCAAACCCGCAGTGCTGACCTGGGGGTGCTGTTTGGCGTAAACGCCGTGTTGACCGACAAAATCAGCGATGTACTGCATATCGGCCAGCAAGTGCAGCCAGAATACGATTTCTAAGTCCATACGACGGCAAGTCCGTTGTTATTGCGGCTGCCGGTCGCATTAGCGCCTGGTTTTGCCGCGCTCGCCCATTGAGCAGGCCGCAGCGTTCGTGCCCCCGCCCCGGTGATGTAACGGCCCAATTACGGGAGGGTAGGGCGCCGCCAACACGGGCACAGATTCACCCTTGAATTTATCTTCGCCGCCCCCAAGTGGGGGATAACTATATTGATTTGATGCAGGAGTAGAAATGACACAGGAATTTGATCCAAACAAGAACCAGGCCCCCAAGGCTGATAACGAAGAAACCACTCAGGCTGAGGTTGCCGACACTGAACAGCCTGACCAGGACGCGGTAAATACGCCGACTGACGATCTGGAAGCCAAATATACCGAACTTGAAGCCAAAGTCAGCCAGTATCATGATCAGTTGCTGCGTGCTCATGCCGAAATGGAAAATGTGCGTCGTCGCGCCCAGGATGATGTCTCCAAGGCACGAAAATTTGGCACTGAGTCTTTTGCAGAAAGCCTGGTTCCTGTTCGGGACAGCCTGGAAGCTGCGCTGGCGATTGAAAACCAGTCGCTCGAATCGCTCAGGGATGGGCTTGAAACCACCTTGCGTCAACTGACAGCGGCATTTGACCGCAATAATCTGAAAGAAGTGGCTCCCGCAGCAGGGGACAAGTTTGATCCGCATGTGCATCAGGCCATTTCCACCGTTCCTGCCGACGTGCCATCCGGCACCGTTGCCAATACCTTGCAAAAGGGCTATACCATTGCCGAGCGGGTCCTGCGTCCTGCGTTGGTGACCGTCTCGGCGGGCCAGGGGTAAATATAATGCACCGGCAGATTCAGGTCTACCGGCCATTTTTCTGTCCAAATGGCTGTTTGTGATCAAAAAACGTGCCAGAAATGAAAAAAAACACAAAAAAACGGTTTTTTTCTCTTGAAATCGCAAACGGCCAGCCCCACGTACTAGACAACGAAAGATCCTGTGTCGCGAACATGTGCAAGCAGGATCCATTATTTTGAATTATTTGATAATAGGGTAGACTCAAATGGGAAAAATCATTGGTATTGACTTGGGTACCACCAACAGCTGTGTATCAGTGCTGGACGGCGATAAGGTCAAAATTCTGGAAAATGCCGAAGGTGCACGCACGACTCCTTCCATTATTGCCTACATGGAAGATGGCGAAACCCTGGTCGGTGCACCGGCCAAACGCCAGGCAGTGACCAATCCGACAAATACGCTCTATGCAGTCAAACGCCTGATAGGCCGCAAATTCGAAGAAAAAGCGGTCCAGAAAGACATTGATCTGATGCCTTACACGATTGTCAAGGCCGACAACGGTGACGCATGGGTCGAAGCACGTGGCAAGAAAATGGCGCCTCCACAGGTTTCCGCTGAAGTGCTGCGAAAAATGAAAAAGACTGCCGAAGACTATCTGGGCGAAGAAGTGACCGAAGCCGTTATTACGGTGCCTGCCTACTTCAACGACAGTCAGCGCCAGGCAACCAAAGATGCAGGCCGCATTGCCGGTCTGGAAGTCAAACGGATCATCAACGAGCCAACAGCGGCTGCGCTGGCATTTGGTTTGGACAAGACCGAAAAAGGCGACCGCAAGATCGCAGTTTATGACCTGGGCGGTGGTACCTTTGACGTATCCATTATCGAAATTGCCGACGTTGACGGCGAGAAACAGTTCGAAGTGCTGTCTACCAATGGTGACACCTTCCTGGGTGGTGAAGACTTTGACCAGCGCATTATCGACTACATCATTGCCGAGTTCAAAAAGGAACAGGGCGTTGATCTGAGCAAAGACGTGCTGGCGCTGCAACGCCTGAAAGAAGCGGCTGAAAAGGCCAAAATCGAGCTGTCTTCCGCAACGCAGACTGAAGTCAACTTGCCATACATCACTGCTGATGCATCTGGTCCGAAACACCTGACCCTGAAGATTACCCGTGCCAAACTGGAAGCGTTGGTTGAAGATTTGATTGAACGTACCATTGCGCCTTGCCGCACAGCGGTCACTGACGCCGGTGTCAAAGTGTCAGATATCGACGACGTGATCCTGGTCGGTGGTATGACCCGCATGCCAAAAGTGCAGGAAAAGGTAAAAGAGTTCTTCGGCAAGGACCCACGTAAAGACGTGAACCCTGACGAAGCAGTGGCTGCCGGTGCCGCCATTCAGGGCTCGGTGCTGTCTGGTGACCGTAAAGACGTGCTGCTGCTGGACGTGACACCATTGTCCCTGGGTATTGAAACCCTGGGTGGCGTCATGACCAAAATGATCCAGAAAAACACCACGATCCCAACCCGCTTTACGCAGACATTCTCTACTGCAGATGACAATCAGCCTGCCGTGACCATCAAGGTCTTCCAGGGTGAGCGTGAAGTGGCTGCCGGTAACAAGGGGCTGGGCGAGTTCAACCTGGAGGGTATTCCACCTGCAGCACGCGGCTTGCCGCAAATCGAGGTGACGTTTGACATCGATGCCAACGGTATTTTGCACGTTTCCGCAAAAGACAAAGGCACCGGCAAGGAAAACAAAATCACGATCAAGGCAAACTCCGGTCTGACCGAAGACGAGATTCAACGCATGGTCAAGGACGCCGAAGCACACGCTGACGAAGATCACCGTGTCGCCGAGCTGGCCCAGACTCGTAATCAGGCCGATGCACTGGTTCACTCAACCCGCAAGTCACTGACTGAATATGGCGACAAGCTGGAAGCGGCCGACAAGGACGCGATCGAAGCGGCCCTCAAAGAGCTCGAAGAAGTGCTCAAAGAGGGTGACAAGGCTGCGATCGATGCCAAAGTCGAAGTGCTGACAACCGCATCCCAGAAACTGGGTGAAAAAATGTATGCGGACATGCAGGCCCAGGCGCAAGCCCAGGGCGAGCCTGGTGCTGAACAGGCCCAGGCAGCAGACGACAATGTCGTTGACGCCGATTTCAAAGAAGTGAAACGCGACGACAAATAATGCAGGTTGTCTGATTAGAAAACCCGGCCGGTCTGAAAAATGACAGGGCCGGGTATTGTTTTTTATATATTGAAGAAGAAATCTAAAGGCGTATAACGATGGCAAAACGTGATTACTACGAAGCCCTGGGTCTGGCCAAAAACGCTTCGGACGAGGACATCAAGAAGGCGTATCGCAAACTCGCCATGAAGTATCACCCGGATCGCAACCCGGACAGTCATGAGGCAGAAGAAAAATTCAAGGAAGCCAAGGAAGCCTACGAGATTCTGTCCGATCCGCAGAAACGCGATGCCTATGACCGCTATGGTCATGCGGGCGTGGATCCCAATGCAGGCATGGGCGGCGCCGGTGGTGCCGGCTTTGGGGATGTCTTTGGTGACATCTTCGGCGACATCTTCGGCGGTGGCGGTGGCGGTGGTGGACGGCGTGGCGGTGGCCCGCAGGTATTCCGCGGCGCCGATCTGCGCTATCGGCTGGATATTACCCTTGAGCAGGCTGCCAAGGGGATGGAAACCGAGATTCGCGTACCAAGTTGGGAAAATTGTGATGTCTGCCATGGCTCCGGTGCCAAACCCGGCACCGAGCCTACGACCTGCCACACCTGCCATGGCGCGGGTGCAGTGCGTATGCAGCAGGGCTTTTTCAGCGTTCAGCAAACTTGCCCGACCTGCCATGGCACAGGCAAGGAAATCAAGGATCCGTGCACGGCATGTGACGGCGTAGGCCGCAAGCGCAAGAATAAAACCCTGCAGGTTAAGATTCCAGCCGGAATCGATGACGGGATGCGTATTCGCTCGGGAAGTAACGGCGAACCAGGCGTCAATGGTGGTCCTGCGGGTGACCTGTATGTCGAAATTTCCATCAAGGAACACAGTATTTTCAAACGTGATGGCGACGATCTGCACTGTGAAGTGCCGCTGCCGTTTGTGACTGCAACCCTGGGGGGTGATCTGGAAGTGCCCACATTGGGTGGCAAAGGCGAAATTACAGTTCCTGAAGGCACGCAGAGCGGCAAAGTTTTCCGTTTGCGTGGCAAGGGCATCAAGGGTATTCGGGCTTCCTATCCAGGTGACCTGTATTGCCATGTCGTTGTCGAAACACCAATTCGGTTGAGCGACGAACAGAAGGCGCTGTTGCGGCAGTTCGAGACCTCGCTTAACGATGGAGGCGATCGCCATTCCCCAAAGAATAAATCCTGGACCGACAGAGTGAAAGATTTTTTCAGCTGATCACTGAACATGCCTGTCCAGGCTGCGGTTCCTATTTAGAATGCACGTATCACTACGTGCATTTTTTTTGCATGAATTTGTGTTCGCTACGTTCAATATCGGGGAGTATGTCATATGTCATCAACAAGCAGTCTTCGTTTTGCGCTTGCAGCCAATCGCCTGCACCATGCAACACCTGATGCGGGTCTGTTTACCTGGCTTAAGGCTTCATCCGAGACGATTCGCGAACTGGATATAGAGCTGCATACCGTCGGCCGTACGTATGACGCCCTCCAACGCGAAGGCTTTTTGTCGGGTTACCGGAAAAATATCCGTTATCCATATGGGCGGGAAGGGGGGCTGATGAAGCTGGTATCTCGCGTAACCGTCCACGAAGCAACGCCTATTACACTGGATGGTGCCATTTATCTTATTGATCCGGTGGACCCCTCGTCGATTTTCCCCGAGGCATTAGCGCTCAAGCGGCAGTGCATTACCCACGGCAAGCCATTTATTTCGACTGTGGCTGGCGCCATCGAATGGATGGAAGTTGAGCGTGTATTGGCAGGGCTGGAGCCCCTGTCTGACTGCCTGTCGTCCGACGTGATTCGTGGACAGACCATGGCGCTGATTTCCCATGATGCGCTTAAAGCGGAGATGGTCGCCTATGCCTCGCAGTATTTCGAGATACTGTCGATGTTCGAACGTCGTGTTGCCACGGGCACAACCGGCGGCCTGCTGAACGAACTGGCCTGGTCCAAGGGCTGGCCGGCAGACAAACCCTGGGTGGATCGTTATCTGAGCGGCCCATTGGGGGGTGATGCACAGATCGCCGATCTGGTTCTGGACAGAAAATGCCAGCGGGTGATCTTTTTTGAAGACCCGCATGTTGCCAGACAGCATGAAGCAGATATTCAGTTGTTGGAACGGGCGGTGCGTGTGGCTACGCACGACGCGACCTGTGCAACCGCAAGGCAGGTAGCCCGCAAATGGGCGGATGCCGTGCAACGCGCCAATGCAGTATAGGCACGTGTGCCAAGACTACATAGCCGTGTGCACTGAGCGCTGATCGCGGCGGAATGAGGCAGGGCGTCAGCAGGCAGAGTCACCCGGCAAGTTCGATAGCAGCAACCGGGCCTGGGTTTGGCGGGCACGCTCTGCGTTAAAATCGGACGCAAGCAAATTTCGATATATAATTGACTATATATCGGGTTATGCCAGCTGTCGTGAACGTTTCAGGCGCTGGGACCCGATACCTCCTCAATGTTTATTTTGTGCAGGAAGCCATGAAACAAAAAAATATTCGCAGGTATCGCCAGGTGCATGCACTGGCCGTCGGCCTTGTTTTTTCGGTCACATCCCTTGCGGCTGGCGCCGACACGCTCACAGTGTCGGCCGCTTCCAGCCTGACCAATGTCTTTAAGGAAGTGGCAGCGGCATACAGCAAAGCCCATCCAGATACCCAAATTCAGTATAACTTTGCCGCCTCGGGGGCGCTGGTGCAGCAGATCCGCCAGGGTGCGCCGGTGGATGTATTCGCTTCTGCCGACCAGAAAAGCATGGATGACGCGGCTAAAGGCGGGCTGCTTGATGAGGCATCGCGAAAAAATTTCGTACGTAATGAAGTGGTGCTGATCGTCCCGGCTTCCTCCAATGACTCAGCCAGGGATCTGCAGAGCCTGGAGGCCTCGGCAGTCAAGAGAATCGCCGTGGGCAACGTGGCCAGCGTGCCTGTCGGCCGTTACACCCGGGAAGGTCTGGAAAAAAGCGGTCAGTGGGGTAAGCTCGCGCCCAAATTCATTTGGGCCGAGAACGTACGTCAGGTGCTGGATTATGTCTCCCGCGGTGAAGTGCAGGCAGGATTTGTCTATGCCACCGATGCTGCCGTGCGTAGCGACGAGGTCAGCGTGGTCCAGGCCTTGCCGATCGATACGCTCGTTAGCTACCCGGTTGCAGTCATCAAGTCTTCGGCCCACGCGGCGCAAGCCCGTTCGTTCGTGCAGTTTCTTGATTCTGAACAGGCACAGGCCATCTTTGCCAACGCCGGTTTCAAAAAGCCCTGACGTCAATAAGTTATGGAACCCGTCTGGATCCCCTTGTTGATTTCCCTGAAGGTTGCCGGTTTTGCAATCCTGATCAATCTTGTGCTGGGCATTGGCACGGGCTGGTTACTGGCGCGCCGCGCCTTTCCCGGCCGGGACCTGCTCGATACCATTTTGACCCTGCCGATGGTGCTGCCGCCAACCATTCTTGGCTACTATCTGATTGTGCTTCTGGGACGCTATGGCTGGCTGGGGCGCTATCTGGATCAATGGTTTGGCATACAGTTGATCTTTACCTGGCAGGGCGCGGTCGTGGCCGCGGTCGTGGTCTCGTTTCCGCTGGTATTTAAGCCGGCGCGCGCCGCCTTCGAGAGTGTCGACAGCAATTATGAAGATGCCGCCCGGGTGCTGGGACTAAATGAGATGGCGCTGTTTTTGCGCGTCACATTGCCATTGGCCTGGCGCGGCATTCTTGCAGGGTTGCTTTTGGCGTTTGCGCGTGCGTTGGGCGAATTCGGCGCCACACTGATGATTGCCGGCAATATTCCGGGGAAAACCCAGACGCTTTCCATTGCGGTGTATGAAGCCGTGCAAGCGGGGGCCGATGCGCAGGCCAATTTCATTGTGACGGTCATATCCATTGTATGCATTATCATTCTGTTTTCCGCAAGATATCTGGCGCCGCGCCGTTTGGAGCAGCAATGAGAGCCACAATGAGAGAGGCTGCAATGACGCCCGACCAGAGCCGACTGGGTGCAGATTCTGTTATGAATGAACCCCATACGCCGTTTCAGCTGGATGTGTCCATTCGCCGCCAATTGCCGGCCGCGCGGCATGGTTTCACACTGGATGTCGACTTTTCTGCACGTACCCGGCGCATCGTGATCCAGGGGCCGTCTGGCGCCGGCAAAAGCATGACATTGCGTGCCCTGGCCGGGTTGATGAGGCCGGACAGCGGCCGGGTTGTGCTGAACCAGGATGTCTTGTTCGATTCTGCTGCGGGCATTGCCAGAACACCCCGGCAACGGCAAATATCCTACCTTTTCCAGGACTATGCGCTGTTTCCCCATTTGACAGTGCGGCAAAACGTGGCCTTCAGCCTTACGCACGGTTTGTTGAACCCGACGCGCAATGCCTGGCGCGAAGAAACGGATTACTGGCTGGACAAGATGCATATGCAAGCCTATGCCGATCGCTATCCGGAACAGCTTTCCGGCGGACAAAAGCAAAGGGTGGCGCTGGCGCGGGCGCTGGCCAGCCATCCGCGCCTGCTGTTGCTTGACGAGCCTTTCGCCGCGCTGGACACCAATTTGCGGCAACACTTGCGCCAGGAGATCAGCCAATTGCAATCACAACTGCAATTGCCTTTGATTCTGGTCACACACGACCCTGTCGATGTGGCTGTTTTTGGAGATCTGCTGCTGCATGCTCACAATGGCAGTATTCGTGAGCGGGGGGCAGCATGATACGGCGGCAAGCACCTGTTGAGGAATCTGCCAGCGTCCCTGAGCCTGCAACCCGTTCTTCGGCGAGCACGGACACGGTCGCTGAAAGCCCGCAGCCACGACTGAATGTGCGCACGGCCATCGGTTTCGGGCTGGAGCACCACGTGCTGGCGGACGAGCGCGATCTGCAACTGCTCGGTCATGTGCATCGCCTGGGTTCCATCACCCGCGCGGCCCAGGCCGCGGGCGTGACTTACAAGACGGCCTGGGATAGGTTGCGCAATCTGCAGACCCGTCTTGGTCATGCTGTTGTGATTGCCGCCAAGGGCGGGCGCGGCGGCGGAAGAACACTGCTCAGTGAAAAAGGGCAGGCGCTGCTGCAGTATTATGAACAACTGCGAAAACAACAGGATCATGCCGTTGAGCCCGATATTGAACTCGATGCAGTAGGCGGCCTGGCAGCACGCCCCTTGCCCCTGCGCAAAACCAGTGCGCGTAACCATTTGCAGGGCGTGGTCGCGGCCATTGAGCGCGATGGCATGCGCGACGCAATCAGCGTCAGGCTGCACGACTCGGTGCATGTGAGCGTCAATATTACGCACGCCAGCACGCAGGCGCTGGGTCTGAAAAAGGGCGTGGCCGTCTATCTGCTCATCAAAGCGCCGGCAATCCGGTTCGCTCGACACCACCACGTGCAGCAGAATGTATTTTGCGGGCTTATCCGCAGTACCCGGCGGGTGCAGGATCAGCAGGAACTCGAGGTGCAGATTGCACCCGATGTTCATCTGATCACTGTTGCGGGGAAGGACCAGGCACAGCCCTTGCGCAAGGGAGAGCGGATCTGGGTTCATATCGATCCCGATACGGTAATTCTGGGCGTCGATTGAAAGGGTGCGCACAGCACCGGTGTTTTTTTATTCGTCCGTCAGGGACGAGCTGATTAATGATGTTGTTGTCAGATATAAAAATGCCAGGCCACGCCGATGGTACTGAAAAAGATTATTTCGACAACTGCCGCATGGCCGCTTCGATACCCGTCATGGTGACCGGATACATGTGGTTCTGCATGATATTGCGGATGACATCAATTGACTGCCGATATTGCCAGTAGGCTTGTGGTTCGGGATTGAGCCAGATGGTCTTGGGCCAGGCGTCCAGGATGCGGGTCAGCCAGACGGCGCCAGCCTCCTTGTTGTAGTGTTCCACCGAACCACCGGGGTGGACAATTTCGTATGGACTCATGGTGGCGTCGCCCACGAAAATAACACGCCAGTTGGTGTTGTAGGTTCGCAGCAGCTCCCAGGTGTCGGTATACACCCGGCGTCCGCCAGCGTCATAACGCCAGAAACGCTCATAGGGACAATTGTGAAAGTACCAGACTTCCAGATTACGAAACTCAGTGCGCGAGGCCGAAAACAATTCCTCGACGCGCGCGATATGATCATCCATGCTGCCACCGACATCCAGCAGCATCAGCACATTGACCGCATTGTGTCGTTCCGGCACCATTTTGACATCAAGAAAGCCGGCGTTGCGCGCCGTGCTGCGAATGGTGTCATCCAGATCCAGCTCTTCTGCAGCGCCTTCGCGGGCAAAGCGGCGCAGGCGCCGCAGGGCAACCTTGAAATTGCGTGTACCCAGTTCCTGTTGATCGTCATATTCCCGAAAACGGCGCTCTTCCCACACCTTAACTGCAGTTCGGTTACCTGCAGACGGGCCGCCAACGCGGATGCCTTCCGGATGATAGCCGCTATTGCCAAACGGCGATGTGCCGCCGGTGCCCACCCATTTGCTGCCCCCGGCATGGCGTTCTTTCTGCTCGTTCAGGCGTTCCTTGAACATCTCCATGAGCTTGTCCCAGCCGTGCTTTTCAAGCGCAGCTTTCTCTT
Source organism: Advenella sp. (assembly GCF_052108595.1). Taxonomy (NCBI): domain Bacteria; kingdom Pseudomonadati; phylum Pseudomonadota; class Betaproteobacteria; order Burkholderiales; family Alcaligenaceae; genus Advenella; species Advenella sp. Next base: position 3,584 of record NZ_JBQEAU010000015.1, on the reverse strand, counting down.
CGGGCGTCAGGTTTTTCTGCATCTGGCTGATCAGCCAGTCCAGCGGAATGTCGGGGCCTGCGGGCAGGGAGGCGGGCAGTTTCTTGACAAACAGGGCAAAGGCCTGGTCAAAGCGGTCAAAAAGCGTTTCGTCCTTGACCAGCGTCAGGCGCGCAAGATGATAGAAGTCATCGAGTGACGGCGGCATGACGCGCTCGCGCAGGACTTCGAGCAGGGTCAGGTATTCCTTGACCGAGACCGGAATCTTGTGATTTTTCAGGTGATAGAAGAAGTCGATAAACATAGTTTGCTTGTCACCCCGAAACCAGTGCGCTTGATTAGCGCCGTGTCTGACGGGACAGACCCGACAGGCGTTCCAGCAGGCTGATGTCCTGCTCGTTCTTGAGCAGCGCGCCGGCCATTACTGGAACCGAGGTCGCCGCATGCGCATCAATGCGGGCTGCGTCGATGTCTTCGGCCAGCAACAGGGCCAGCCAGTCCAGGAATTCGGACGTGGACGGTTTTTTCTTCAGGCCCGGCGCATCGCGCAGCATGAAGAAGTGATCCATCGCGGCGCGCAGAATATCGGTTTTAACTTCCGGGTAGTGCACTTTGACAATTTCGCGCAGCGTATCGCGGTCGGGGAACTGGATGTAATGGAAAAAGCAACGGCGTAAAAAGGCGTCGGGCAGTTCCTTTTCATTGTTGGAGGTGATAATGACCAGCGGACGGTGTTTGGCACGAATGGTCTGGCCGGTTTCATACACATGAAATTCCATCTGGTCCAGTTCGCGCAGCAGGTCGTTGGGAAATTCGATATCGGCCTTGTCGATCTCATCGATCAGCACTACAGTAGGCACATCGGATTCGAAGGCCTGCCACAGCACGCCTTTGCGGATGTAATTGGCAATGTCGCGAACCCGTTCGTCACCCAGCTGCGAGTCGCGCAGGCGCGAGACGGCATCGTATTCATATAAGCCCTGATGCGCTTTGGTGGTGGATTTCACATGCCATTGCAGTAGTGGATAGCCCAAGGCCCCGGCTACTTCTTCGGCCAGCATGGTTTTGCCTGTACCCGGCTCGCCCTTGATCAACAGGGGCCGCTGCAGTGTAAGGGCGGCATTGACAGCCAGCTTGAGGTCGTCGGTGGCAACGTAACGTTCAGTGCCGGCAAAGCGGCTTGGATTCGGTGGAGATTGGCTAGGTTTCATTTCAATTCTGCAACAAAATAGGGATGATTTGAGCATCTGACCCCCAATACTACCCTAATCTAGATCAATTATGTCGTACAATCTCAAGCTTTAAAGCTGATCCGACCCGCTGGCAGTCTCGCGGTACGTTCAATCTCGAAATTCGCTAACAAAAGAGCAAAATATGAAGTTATCCGCTTTCAAGCGCTCAGTTGCTGCGCTCGCCATTGTGGTTCCCTGTGCCTTCTTTAGTCAGGCATTTGCCCAGCAGGCTGCTGCTCCCAAAGGGGACATCGAAGCTGCCAAAGGCAAAATCTCCATGTGTATTGGTTGTCACGGCATTCCTGAATACCGTGCCAGCTTTCCCGAAGTCTATCGGGTTCCCATGATTTCGGGCCAGAATGCGGACTACATTGTTGCTGCATTGAAAGAATACAAATCCGGTGCCCGGACTTTCCCTTCCATGGTCGCTATCGCAAAAAGCCTGTCTGATCAGGATATGCTGGATATCGCAGCCTATTTTTCTCAAGTAAAATAATCCGGGAACTGATATGAAACGCGTCTCTATTTTATTGTCAGGTGCCATATGCGCACTTGTGGGTGTGGCATCTGCCCAGGCGGCTGATCTGGCTGCCGGCAAGGCCGCATTTGAAAAGAACGGTTGTGTGGCCTGTCACGGCGCCGCCGGCGACAAAACCATTGCACCGATGTACCCCATTCTGGCTGGCCAGCATGACGACTATCTGGTCCATGCATTGACTGCATACCAGCGTGGCGTCAGCAATGCGCCCAATTCTGCCAATATTCGCAAGAATCCGATCATGGGCAACGAAATCAAGAAATTGGGTTCAGCCGATATTGTCAACATCGCAGCATGGCTTTCTGCACAGGAAGGTCCACTGACACACAACCGCAAATAAGCTGGCTTCCGGTTATCACGATCGGAATATTGCAGCTGCATAAAGGTGTCGTCATTCATTACATGCATGAACGCCAGACAGAAAAAAACCGGAATAGATATGTTCCGGTTTTTTTTGTCTTGGCCAGAGCGACAGGTGCACAGGCCGAGAGGTCTGGTGCGTTGACCGCATCTCCCATCGCGCAAAGCGTTCGATGAACGAGTCCGCAATGCACTCGACTTCGGCCGGAAAGCGGCCGGGGTGCAGGTCTGGTTGTTTTCGTGCGTTATGCGCAAGTGCGATGGTAGAAGAGGGATGAGGTCTGTTGGCCCCACATCGGCGATTTCAATGCCTGGTTGAATGCTGGCGCAGCAGTTCCAGGTAATGGTCGGTGTCCAGCGGCTTGCCCAGTCGCTGTGATTCCCAGATAACCTGGCCCAGGCATTCCATGATTTCGTGCATGGCGTGATGTTCATCGCTGCGGGCAGCCAATTGCTCATAGATGCCGCGAATGCCTGGCGGATGGTCAATGGATACCTGTTCATTGATGGCCAGATGCATGGACAAGTGCAAAAACGGATTGACCTGTCCCTTTTCTACCGAGAACTCCTGCTGAGCGGCATCCGGGTTCTCCAGCGCAGTGTGGTACTCCGGATGTTGCAAAATCCAGGTCAGCGCCATGGACTCCATTGGCGTGAGGATTTTATTCTGACGATGTTTGGCCCAGGTTTCCGTAAAAAACTGGCGAACCTGATCGCGGGATGGATTGAACATAAAAATAGGGAATAAAATAACGAGATAATCTTAAAGCCCGCATCGCACAGGTTGATCGTGTGAAATGTGAGGGCCAGATGTAATGGCTAAATGCCGACATAAGGGCGCCAACAGCATCTGTTGCGGTCCTTGCGACTCCCTTGTCAGGCTCGTTGCTGCGCACGCACCGTGGGCCATTCGGTTGCATCACGGTGAGTCATTCGGTCACATTGTTGCCATCATAACATGCGCACTTGATGTGCTGGCCGGATAAGCGCGCTAAATTAACGGGATGGCAGGCTTACCATATTTTGTTTAAATATGGGGGACTCCCGCCGCAAAACAGCCATTTTTCAGTTAAACTACTATGTCTTATATAAGACTCGTTTATCCAACGATTGTCTTTATGTTTTTTACTTGTGGGTTACGGAGCCAGCATGTCTTACCAGCACATCAAAGTCCCTTCATCGGGCGAAAAAATCACGGTCAACGCCGACTTTTCACTGAATGTCCCTGACCAGCCGATCATCCCATTCATCGAAGGCGACGGCACCGGTGCCGATATCACGCCTGTGATGCTCAAGGTTGTGGACGCTGCGGTCGAGAAAGCTTACAGCGGTAAACGCAAAATTCACTGGATGGAAATCTACGCTGGTGAGAAATCCACAAAAGTATATGGTTCCGACGTCTGGTTGCCCGAAGAAACACTGGAAGTGGTCAAGGATTACGTTGTTTCCATCAAGGGTCCGTTGACCACGCCAGT
>NZ_JBQEAU010000014.1:13231-55660 GCF_052108595.1 Advenella sp. | reverse complement strand
AGCTATATGACTATTTTGGTCTGACCCCCCAGGCAGTTTGCAAAGCGATTTACACATTACTTGATCAGGTTTCATAACACGATTCGTTCGCAGGGGTTCCTGTTACTTAACGCCCCCTGCTCTACCCAAGGAGATCAACATGGCCCTCGTTTCTTTACGTCAACTACTGGATCATGCTGCCGAGCATGGTTACGGCATTCCCGCCTTCAATGTCAACAATCTGGAACAGATCCAGGCGATCATGCAGGCCGCATCAGGCACCGACAGCCCGGTCATTCTGCAGGCCTCTGCCGGCGCACGAAAATATGCCGGCGAAGCCTTCCTGCGCCGACTGGTCGAGGCGGCTATTGAGTCCTATCCCGATATTCCAGTGTGTATGCACCAGGACCATGGTGCCAGCCCGGCCGTGTGCCAGGCGTCAATCCGTTCCGGTTTTTCAAGCGTGATGATGGACGGTTCCCTTATGGCCGACATGAAAACGCCATCTACCTATGAATACAATGTGGCTGTTACGCGACAAGTTGCGGATATGGCCCATTGCGTCGGTGTCTCGGTCGAAGGTGAACTCGGCTGCCTGGGCTCGCTTGAATCGGGCCAGGCGGGCGAAGAAGATGGCTCCGGCGCCCAAGGGGTGTTATCGCACGAACAACTGCTTACCGATCCGGAACAGGCCGCCGATTTTGTTGCTCGTACCGGCGTGGATGCGCTGGCCATTGCCATTGGCACCAGCCACGGCGCCTATAAATTTACCCGCAAGCCCACCGGCGACATTCTGGCCATTGACCGTATCCGCGCCATTCACGCACGCATTCCCAATACGCACCTGGTCATGCACGGCTCCTCTTCCGTTCCCCAGGAATGGCTGGACATCATCCGCAAGCATGGTGGCGACATCCGTGAAACTTACGGCGTGCCGGTAGAGGAAATCTGTGAAGGCATCAAAAATGGCGTGCGCAAAGTCAATATCGATACCGATATCCGGCTGGCGATGACAGGTGCAATGCGTCGCAGCATGATGCAGGACACGGCGGAATTTGATCCACGCAAATTCTTCAAGGAAGCCACCGCGGCCGCACGACAGATTTGCCAAGAGCGCTTCGAAGCGTTTGGCTGCGCAGGTCGGGCTTCTGTCATCAAACCGGTAGCGCTGGAAAAGATGGCCGGCATCTATGCGCAGCAGGCCGCTGCCGCCTGACGCCTGCCTGTGTGCGGCGGCGCCGGATAATGCCCTGGTTCGAACAGGATTGCTGTTCCGGTGTCGGCCCGTATGACCCCAGACTGCCCTGGATCCAGGACAGCCCCGTTTTCCTGTTGATAGCTGTATTTATCGTTGATAGCTGTATTTCTATTTCTAAGCAGCGTAGATAAATGCCGCATTGTCATGTTTTTGATTGCTAACAGATACAAGGCTTGCTTGCCACGGTTTACCGTTGACGGCAATGACGAAGGGGCTCAATATTAAGAGCCCCTTCTTTTGGCTGTTGTGCCATACCGACACAGCAGGTATACCGCTTTTATGAGCACAAGGCACGCCGCTATGTGTAGCGTGCCTGGTGCAGCATCAGTCGAAAGTAACCACGGAACGGATCGACGTACCCTCATGCATCAGATCGAATGCCTCGTTGATCTTCTCGATCGGCATGACATGTGTGATCAGGTCATCGATATTGATCTTGCCTTCCATGTACCAGTCAACAATTTTTGGTACATCGGTACGACCGCGTGCGCCGCCGAAGGCCGAGCCCTGCCAGACGCGACCGGTGACCAGTTGAAACGGCCTTGTCGAGATTTCCTGGCCCGCGCCGGCCACACCAATAATCGTGCTCTTGCCCCAGCCCTTATGGCAGGACTCCAGCGCCTGACGCATCAGATTCACATTGCCGATACATTCAAAGGTATGATCGGCGCCGCCCTTGGTCAGACTCACCAGGTATGGAACGATATCGCCTTCGACTTCTTTCGGATTGACAAAATGCGTCATGCCAAATTTTCGGGCCAGTTCTTCACGTGCCGGATTGATGTCCACGCCAATAATCATATCGGCACCGGCCATGCGTGCACCCTGCACGACATTCAGGCCAATGCCGCCCAGACCAAACACAATCACCTTGTCTCCGGGCTGGACCTTTGCCGTATAGATGACCGCACCGACACCGGTTGTTACGCCGCAGCCGATATAGCAGACCTTTTCAAAGGGCGCATCTTCCCGGATTTTTGCAAGTGCAATTTCCGGCACCACCGTGTAATTTGAAAAGGTGGACGTACCCATGTAGTGAAACACATCTTTGCCGTTCAATTTGAAACGGCTGGTACCATCGGGCATCAGGCCCTTGCCCTGGGTTTCACGAATAGCGCCGCACAAATTGGTCTTGCGCGACAGGCAGAATACGCAATTGCGGCACTCAGGCGTATAAAGCGGAATAACGTGATCGCCGGGCTTGAGCGTAGTCACGCCGGAACCCACTTCAACCACCACACCGGCGCCTTCGTGGCCCAGAATAGCCGGAAAAATGCCTTCCGGGTCGTCACCGGACAGCGTGAACATGTCTGTATGACACACGCCCGATGCCTTGATTTCCACCAGCACTTCGAATGCACGCGGGCCGTCCAGCTGGACAGTCTCGATCGTCAGCGGCGCCCCGGCTTTGGTGGCAACAGCGGCTTTTGTTTCCATTACTTCAACTCCTGCTTAAGATGCATGTTTTGATTTTGCAACGTGTGTTGCGATAACGTCCATCAACGCCGGCGACAGCGCATCATAGGGCGGCAATCCCAGTTCGTTCAATCTTGCACGAATGCCATTCATTTCTGCAGGATCGGTGCCTGTTTCAATAATGGACGAGACAAAAGCGGCAAAGGTGGGTGCAGACCAGCCGGTCTGCGGAGAGCGCTCTGTATGAATGAAATCGAGCCCATAGAATGGATGCTGCGCATTTTCAATGCGGCCATACATGTGAACGCCACAACCGCTGCATGCATGACGCTGAATGGCTGCCGACTCGTCGACCACCTTGAGCTTGTCGGCATGGGCTGTCACTTGCACCGACTCTTTGGGCACCACGGCAACCTGCGAAAACAGGGCGCCTGCAGGCCGCCAGCATTTAGAGCAACCACAAAGGTGATTATGTGCTGATTGCGAGTTCACGGTTACTTCTACCCTGTCTGTCTCGCAGTTGCACACCAGTTTGCCACCGGTAAAGTTATTGTCTGTACTCGCCTGAACGCCATTGTTAACGGCTGGATGGATATTGTAACTCATATGTGTCTCCGGATTGGTTATGAATGGTTCTGACTTGATCGGGCACCTTCCCCGCCAAACATGGCACCTTGCACATGGGCAGGCAATAACCACTCCTAAAGCAACTTCCATGCCAATCATCGGAAACGATGGCGCCTGCAGGCGAGAAAACAGAGTGAACAGAAGCAGAACCATTCCGCTTTCACAACGGCGCTGCGCCGGTCACTTCAAAGCGCGAATCAGCAGTTGTTCAGAATACGATACAGGCTGTTCCATGGTCTGCCGAAGATGCACGCGGGTCGATACAGATGCGGCGGCGTGCAGGCGATGCAACGCCCGGTCTGTCACGAACGACACGCATGCGTGCAAGACAGCCGCAAATCAAAGGCGAATCAGAGGGGCGAATCAGCGGGTAAATCTGTCCAGATGCTCAGGCCCCTGTTGTGTCAGGACGCTGCCGATAGCCGGGTCATGGTATCGGTCAGCGCCGCAAGAATGAGCGGATCCGAAGGCGTATGCGTGCCGCCCGGGACCCAGCACAGATCGGCGCCGGGCAGGAAGCGCTGCAGCATATGAACGTTGGCCGCAGGACATATCCAGTCGTGCGTGCCATGCAGCAAAGTGGTCTTCACCGGCACCTGGCGCAACTGCGCGAGCAGCGCAGGCAGATCGATAAACCCCGTGTGGCGCAAATAGTGTGCCTGGATGCGATATTTATGAATATTGCGCGCCGCAGCCCTGGCCTGGCCTTGGTCGCGTTCGCCATCTTCACCCTGAGGCTGCGCACTGGCAGCCGCCTGCGCTGCCGAGCCCTGGGCCTGGGTATGTTTTTTTTGGGCTGGCTGCCCGCTGGACGCTTGCTGCGCTGGCTTGCCCTGCATCATGCTGCCCATGATATTGTTCTCGTAGTTGCTCCAGCGTTCGGCTGCATCCGACATTTTCTCGCGATCGCTGCCAAGTAGCCTGTCGGCCAGCGTCAGCAGAACCGATTCTTTTTCACTGTCACTCATGGTCTCGGTCAGGCTGTCCCAAGCTTGCGGAACCAATGCCTGCAGTTGCTGGAAGAACCAGTCCAGTTGCAGCCGGGACGGCAGAAACGTGCCGCGCAGCACGAGATGGTGAATACTTGCGGCGTACCTGGCGACGTAAGCCAGGGCCAGGTATGCCCCCCACGATCCGCCCACGACGGTCCACGCTGAAATGGCCAGATGTTGTCTCAGGCGTTCAATATCGTCCACCAGGTGCGCCGTTGTATTATGTTCCAGACTTCCGGTGGGCAGGCTTTTACCGCTGCCGCGCTGGTCAAACAGGACCACTCGCCAGCGCCTGAGGTCGAACCAGTCCAGCATGGCAAGATTGCTGCTACTGCCCGGCCCGCCATGCAGAACGACCGCGGCAGGCGCCCGGACATTGCCGAATTCGGCGTAGTACAGCTGGTGACCATCGGGGGTCTGCAGATAACCTTGGGACAATGGCATGCTCATAAAACAAGTTCCGGGCAGAAGATGAAAACAGGATCGCACTATTACAACTGATACAATAACCAAGGCATAAACCGGAGATTTTTTGCAGGTTAAAGCGCCTTGACAAATATGCGAGTCATGCTACCATTAATTTGACTGCGCATCGTTTTACAGTCATGCGGGGCAGTAGCCATATTGAATTATCAGTATCACGCTGGTAGTTGGCTCATACACCTTCTGCCTGCCACTTCGACATTTTCCATCTGAACAGGAGATATAATTATGAAATGGACAACACCTGAGTTTTGCGATCTGCGTTTTGGCTTTGAAATCACGATGTACATTGCCAACCGTTAATCTGCATCTTACGCTCATACCATGCGGCGCTGGCGAGAGCCAGTGCCGTTTTACTTGCTACCTATGAAAATTCTTGTGCTTGGCTCTGCCGCCGGTGGCGGATTCCCGCAGTGGAACTGCAACTGTCCCAATTGTGACGGTGTACGCCGACAGAGTATCCGTGCCATACCCCGTACCCAGTCATCCATCGCGATCTCGGCAGACGGTATTCAATGGCTGCTGGTCAATGCCTCTCCCGATATTCTCAAACAGATCCAGGCTAATCCGGCGCTGCAACCGGCACGCAGCGTGCGTGATACTGGTATCACATCTGTAATATTAATGGATGCGCAGATCGATCACGTGACCGGCCTGTTAATGCTGCGAGAAAGCAGCAGCCCCATCCCCTTGTACTGTACCGAGCCGGTCTGGAACGATCTGAGCACCGGCCTGCCGCTTACCCAGGTTCTATCGCATTATTGCGGCCTGACGCATCGGCACATTACCGTTGAAGAGAATCGCTTTAGCCCGCCCTTGCAGCTTGTTGAGCTTCCCGGCATTAACATCACACCGTTTCCGCTCACCAGCAAGGCTCCGCCCTATTCGCCCAACCGCAACAACCCGCAGGTCGGCGACAATATCGGCCTGCTCATTACCAGTGAGCGCTCTGGCAAAAGTCTTTTTTATGCGCCCGGTCTGGGCCAAATCGAGCCGCTAGTGCTCGAGGCCATGTCCCGTGCCGATTGCGTCATGGTAGACGGAACGGTGTGGACCGAAGACGAGATGATCCGTCTTGGCCTGTCGCGCAAAACCGCTGCCCAGATGGGCCATCTGCCGCAATCCGGACCCAAAGGCATGATCAGCGTTCTGGACTCGCTGGGCAAAAATAAACGCAAGATTCTAATTCATATCAACAACAGCAATCCGATCCTGGATCAGGACTCGGAACAGGCTGCAGTACTGCAACGGCATAATATCGAAATCGCCGTTGATGGCATGGAGATTACATTGTGAGCATCGTTCTTTCGAATCTCGCTGGGTATAACCAGAAGCAAACCGACCCCGAGGCCTGGGACCGGGCTGAATTTGAACGCCAGTTGCGCGCCAAAGGTGCCAGCTACCACATTCATCATCCATTCAATGTCCGGATGAACAGCGGCCAGTTGAGCCAGGACGATATCCGATGCTGGGTTGCCAACCGCTTCTATTACCAGATTAACATTCCGCTCAAAGATGCTGCAGTCATGTCAAACTGCCCGGACAGGGAAACCCGCCGTCGCTGGATCCTGCGCATGCTGGACCATGATGGCTTCGGCGATAACGAAGGCGGCATTGAAGCCTGGACTCGTCTGGGTCAAGCGGTGGGTATCAGCCGCGAGGACTTGTGGTCTCTGAAGCTGGTCGCGCCCGGCGTGCGTTTTGCCGTGGATGCCTATGTCAATTTTGCGCGTCAGGCGCCCTGGCAGGAAGCGGTGTGTTCATCGCTGACCGAAATGTTTGCACCAAAAATACACAAAGACAGGCTGGCAAACTGGCCCGGTCATTATCAGTGGATCGAGGCAGGCGGACTGGAATATTTCCGCAGCCGGATCTCTCTGGCAGAAAGGGATGTCGAGCACGGATTGCAGGTCACGCTCGATTACTTTACCACTCGCCAGCAACAGGCGCGGGCACTGGAAATACTGCAGTTCAAACTGGACATTCTATGGTCCATGCTGGATGCCATTGAAAAAGCCTGCCAGCACCACAGCGAGACCACTCATGCCTGACTTGCCCGAAAAGCCCCTGTTGTCGCGCCTGTTCCGGCTGCAGTACGAAAAAGCGCAAAATGCCTATGTCCTGCTGTACCCAGAAGGCATGGTCAAGCTGAACGACAGCGCCGCCGAAATTCTACGTCGCTGTGATGGCGATCGCAATATTGCCCAGATCGTTGCCGATCTGGAACAAAGCTTTGCCACGACAGGATTGCAGAACGATGTTGAATCATTTTTGCAGGCTGCACAGGAGCGTGGCTGGATCAAATAGAGGTCATCATGGATATGCCCCAAGCCGTTGAACAAAAGCAGAAAGCGACCATTGCGCCACCGCTGTGGCTGCTGGCCGAACTGACCTATCGCTGCCCGCTGCATTGCGTGTTCTGCTATAACCCGGTCGACTATGCCAGCAACCTGAACGAGCTCAGTACCGACCAGTGGATCAGCGTCATGCGCCAGGCCCGGGAAATGGGCGCGGCACAGTTGGGGTTTTCCGGCGGAGAGCCTTTGCTGCGCGATGACCTGGAAGTACTTGTGGCCGAAGGTCGCCAATTGGGTTTCTATACCAATCTTATTACCTCCGGCGTTGGCTTAAAGCGCGAACGGCTTGCCGCCCTGCGGGATGCCGGGCTCGATCATATTCAATTGTCATTCCAGGATTCGACCCGGGAAATGAACGATTTCCTGACGCACACCAAAACCTTTGATTTGAAATCGCGCGTTGCCGCCATGATTCGGGAATTCGAATATCCCATGGTGCTGAACGTGGTTCTGCATCGCTATAATCTGGACCATATCGAGCGCATTATCGAGATGGCCGACAAGATGGGGGTGGAATATCTTGAACTGGCCAATACACAGTATTACGGCTGGGGCCTGATCAATCGCGAACAGTTGTTACCCGACAGATCACAATTGCAGCGCGCCGAAGCGGCCGTAGCGCGCTATCGCGAAAAAATCGGCAACCGGATGCGCATTCTGTTTGTCGTACCGGATTATTTTGAAAAACGCCCCAAAGCCTGTATGAACGGCTGGGGATCCGTTTTCCTGGCCATATCCGCCGATGGTAGCGCCCTACCCTGTCACGCAGCAAAGACGATTCCGGGCCTGCAGTTTCCGCAAGTAACCGAGAGCACTGTGCATGATATCTGGTACCACAGCGATGCATTCAACAAGTTCCGTGGTGATGACTGGATGCAGGAACCTTGTCGCACCTGCCCAGAAAAGGAGCATGATTTTGGTGGCTGCCGTTGTCAGGCGCTGGCCCTGACCGGCAATGCAGCCAACGCCGACCCGGTTTGCGATAAATCGCCCTATCACCATGTCATTACAGATATGATCGGACGCACGCCGGCAGCAGCCGTCCAGGAAAAGCCACTGGTGTTCCGCAACGATGCCAACTCGCGCAGGCTATCGGCCAGCACGGCCACCAACGCCCTGGCAAGCGAGGACAAAATGTCGCCTTCATAGGGAAAACGAGACACGCATGACATATCATGTGATATACAATTGGGTGAACATAGACAGGTTACCCAGCCACTAGCGGGTTATCGTATTTTTTGCAGTTTAATGTTGCGCAGACGACATCAACAAGCAGCGGGCATACAACCCGTAACAAGCACCGAGACAGATTACAAAATCGGCATCAGCCACCGAAAGGACAAGCGCTGATGTACATAGCAGGAGGAGACATGTACTCGTTGGAGGTCAGCAACCACATTGAGCGGATTAACCAGATCGTGCATCGCGGCGTCATGGTTCCTGACGTTGACCCGGCGGTCGCCAGTTCCTGGGGGCGTTGTGTCAATGATTATGGCCTGGATCCGGAAAGCCGGCGACTGCCTCCCGTTCTAACTCACGCCGAGCGGATCGCGCGCTCGGAACAGAAGCGGGTCCTGATTACCGAAGCCAAACACGAAATGAATATTCTGTATCAGCAACTGGCTGATCCGGAACTGGCCGTGGTTCTCGTGGACACCGATGGTTGTATTTTGCACATGGTGGCAGCCGATCATCTGGAAAGTGATCTTTCCGGACTGGGCTTGCGCCTGGGGGCGATCTGGAGTGAGGAGGAAGTGGGCACGAACGGAATGGGCACCTGCCTGGCCGTTGGCGAACCCATTGCAATCCGCCAGACCGACCACTTTTTATACAAGCATATTTTGCTTACCTGTTCCGCAGTACCGGTCATGGACCATACCGGAAAAATGATTGCGGTACTGGACGTGACCAGCCGCTCGTCGCTGCTCCAGCAGCATTCACTGGTGCTGATTGGCATGACAGCCCGCATGATCGAAAACCGCCTGCTTACCGTCAATTGCAAGCATGCACATCCGGTTCATTTTCACAGCCGGCCCGAAAGCATCAATACCGTACATGACGGCAAGCTGATGGTCGAGGAAGATGGCACCATCGTTGCCGCCAACCAAAGTGCGCTGTTCCAGTTGGGCTTTCCCGATATGCAGGCGCTGCGCCGCTACCGCTTCGACGAAATTTTCCAGCTAACGCTTGAATCTCTTTTGCAACGCAGTATGCAAAGCTCGTTTCACCCGGTACCGATCTATCGGGCCGGGGCCTCCAGCCGTTTTTTTGCCGTGGCCCAACTGCCTCCTGCCGGCTCCACTCAATTGTCCTTTCACCGCGCGTCATCCAAACCTTCGTCCCTGCCAGCACTGGACAAAGTGGCCGAGCCCGCCAATCTGTCTGCCAGAACCGGCAAGCAGGGCAGCATCGCCTGCGTTGAACTTGGCGACCCCGTCTTGCGCGAACAATTCGAACTGGCACAGCGCGTCGTCAGCAAGGCAGTTCCAGTTCTGCTGTATGGCGAGACAGGATCTGGCAAGGAAGTGCTCGCCCGCGCCGTTCACCATCGCAGTCCCCGCCGCGATGGCCCCTTCGTCGCCGTCAACTGTGCATCCCTGCCCGAAAGCCTGATCGAAAGCGAATTGTTCGGCTACCGCGCAGGCGCTTTTACCGGCGCCCAGCGCCAGGGCCGCAGCGGCAAAATACTGCAGGCTCACGGCGGCACGCTTTTGCTTGACGAAATTGGCGATATGCCTTTGGCATTGCAGGCACGCCTGCTGCGCGTACTCGATGAACGCAAGGTCACGCCACTCGGTGCAGAGGCATCGGTCGATGTAGATATTCAATTGATCAGCGCCAGCCACCGGAATCTGACAGATCTGGTAGCCAAGGGCCAATTCAGGGAAGACCTGTACTACCGACTCAATGGGGTAGAGATACGCTTGCCGCCACTGCGCGAGCGCCAGGATAAACACCAGCTTATCGAGGCCATCCTCCAGGAAGAAGCCGGCAAACCGGTAGTACTCAGTGACCAGGCGCTGAAGATTCTCATGCAATACGTCTGGCCTGGCAATTTGCGCCAAATGCGTCACGTGTTGCGCACCATGGCTGTCCTGGCCGAGGGCACAACCATTGGCCTGGAGCATTTGCCAGGGCCGCTGGCTGAGCTGCATGCGCAACCGGCAGGCAATGGCGCCGCGCCAGTCGGACTGACAGACTGCCTGGCAATGGGCGATGAGCACGAACCTGTCAACCCCTTGCAGGAAAGTGAAAGAATCACCCTGATCCAGTTGCTGGAAACCCATCGCTGGAACATCAGCGATGTGGCGCGAACGCTGGGTGTCAGCCGCAATACCCTGTATCGCAAACTGCACCGGCACAACATTACCCTGTCAACCCAGGGTAACCCCACCACCATCTGAAAAGCGGTACAATCAATTTACTGCACCGCAACACCGGCCCCTAAGGCCGGTGTCTTTGTTTTCCGCATGATCTGCATTACAAACCGGTCCCGGGTTTACCAGCCTGTCGGGCCTCCAGTCGGTTGCACACCCCTACATTATTCATACACTACTTTGCCGTGACTGGCTGTTGACGCGCGCCTTCAGCGAATGTGGCGCGGCGACCGATGCCGCACGATCATTTATCTCAAGGACTATTCATGATGCAGGCCATCGCCCGCCTGAGCCAATTCATTGGCAAGACATTTGTCATATGGGTATTGCTATTTGCAATACTGGCTTTTTTCAACCCTGCCAGCTACGCCTGGTTGGGCAAGTATATTGTTCCCCTGCTCGGCATCATCATGTTCGGCATGGGCCTGACCATTTCCAAAAACGACTTTGCCGAAGTGTTCAAGCGCCCTGGTACGGTCGCCATTGGCGTACTTGGACAATTCATTATCATGCCGGGGCTGGCCTGGCTACTGGCCACCGGCTTGAACCTGAGTCCTGAAGTGGCCGTTGGTGTGATTCTGGTCGGTTGCTGCCCGGGTGGCACCGCTTCGAACGTCATGACGTTTCTGGCACGCGGAGATATTGCCCTTTCCGTAGCGATTACGTCTGTCAGCACCTTATTGGCGCCTATCGTCACCCCCGGGCTGATCTATATCATGGCCAGCCAGTGGCTGGACGTGAGCGCGGCGGCCATGTTCTGGTCAATCGTACAGGTGGTGATTCTGCCCATCGGGCTGGGGCTGATTGCGCAAATGTTGCTCAAGGAAAAAGTGCAGGCCGGCGTGGCTCTACTGCCCCTGGTCTCGGTTGTGGCCATTGTCGCCATTGTTGCGGCGGTGGTCGCTGGCAATCAGGAAAAAATTGCAAGCAGTGGCCTGGAAATTTTTGCCGTCGTTATTCTGCATAATGGCCTGGGCCTGCTACTGGGCTACTGGTTAGCAAAATTGTCCGGGCTGAGCGTCGCACAGCGCAAGACCCTGTCTATTGAAATAGGCATGCAAAATTCCGGCCTGGGCGCCGCACTGGCGACGGCCCACTTCTCACCGGCAGCCGCTGTGCCAAGCGCGATTTTCAGCGTCTGGCACAACATTACCGGGCCCTTGGTCGCAACCCTGTACCAGCGTTTCAAAAACGATGGCGCAACCTGCGAAACGTCGGAAGATAAGAGTCATTCGGCGCCAGGCGCCACAGCACCGGAGCGCGATTAAACGGCCAAAACGACTAGGCCAATAGACAACAACCCGGCAGATAGCGACCATCAGTCAGGGCCGGCAATAGGTTGTTGCCATGTACCCGGCCCAGGCTGAGCGTGTTTTGCTCAGACTGGGCATTTGCAGGATTAACCACTGCCACCGGCTCTTTGTATTTCGCATGCTGGCAGTGGCTACGCACCCGCCAGCCGTGCTCATACGGCGCCGCAAGACATGCCTTCGGCTTTCATATTCAGAGTGTGCCCTGTACCGCAATCACGACTGTGATTACGCGTTCTCTTTGTACGCCCTCTACTTTACATCTCTACTTTACATCTCTTCTTTAGATCTCTTCTTTACACATCTTCTATCAGCCGCTTTCCCAGCACCACAACCTCTGCCTGCTCGTAGCCCAGCGTTCGATAGAAATCCTGCACGCCATTATTGTCGTGCCTGATCATCAATTGAATTTTCGGGCAACCTTTGCTGCGCAGCCTTTGCTCTGCCTGCTGCACCAGGCTTTTGCCCACGCCCTGCGATTGATACTGCGGCAACACGGAAAGATAATAAATCCAGCCGCGGTGCCCGTCATAGCCCGCCATCACCGAGCCCAAAAGCTGCCCGTTAAGTTCGGCCACAATAAACAGCTCTGGCTCCTGCTGCAGCTTGCGCTCGATATCTTTATGCGGGTCGTTCCAGGGGCGGGTCAGGCCACAAGCCTGCCATAGCGCCACCGTCTGTTCGGTATCATGGGGAAGAAATTGTCTGAATTGAATCTGCATGTGCCTTGCACTCACGATTATTGGTTTGCTTCTGAAACAAAAGAATATCATAAGCGCTGCCGTGATCACCGCAAGCTATTGGTCATCAACACAATACCATTGCCAGCGCGATTGCCGGCAAGCCGCGCTGCGGGATCGGACACATGCAGCTTACCCATCGTTGCCGACCGCTGGCCGAATCATCTTGTTTGTTGATTAGCCGGGTATCATATGGGACTGGTAACGTAAGGGTGATCAAGACAAATGAGAAGATAAGCTCGCAAAAACAGGAACAGCAATAATGGGCCGGCTACCTACCAGCGTACGCGCGGCGGGTCTTTCCATTCGCTGGCCAGGCCCAGTCTGGCCGACTGGGTCGCCGACAATTTCAGCTGCTTGAACAATGCCAGGGAAGCACGTTCAAAGTCAAAAGAGCGATTTACAATTCGGGTTCTGATACGTTGAGATTTATTTGAATCCGACACAGTCTTTCTCCTGTACAACGTTATACAGTTACGGGTGGTAACCGGCAGCTGACCACAACATACAGCCAAAGCCTGCACTGGGTATAGCAGCATTCGGATGCCTGATTGAGTTTGGTCAATATAGCATTGTCAACGTCAGGGCATCAAGTGCCCAGCTGATAGAATTTAGCCATTATTCTTATATCGTTATTCGTAATTTTTATCATTTATTTTGAAGGCATTTGCCACTACCCGATGGCCGCAGTGTATTGACGGATACTGCACCACGAGTACAGATACAGATTCAGGAGCCCCGCTCGTACATCGCTGCGATGCAGCAAGCTTTTTGAGACCGAGAAATTTGCGCTCCGGACTGATATTGATCGCACAAAAAGCGAATGACGATCTCGATATCGCTGCGCAGCAAGACAATCACAGTTGTTATATTGACAGCCCCGGGTCCAAATGTCGGTCCGCTGATACGGTGCCGTCAGGGGACATATGGAACCGGCTGACACTCAATTGTAAACTGGCGCATATTGCAGGCTGCGAAAACGTCGAGAACGAATCCAAGCCGCTATCCTTTTGATTCCAGTTCCAGTTGTGTTTTATACCCGCCAAGATTTTTCTGCTCTTCCTTTTCCAGCTTCGGATAGTTCAAATCCAGCGATTGCAATGTCTGCAGCACGGCGTCGGCCACAGCCAGACGTGCGTAAGGTTTATCGTTGCCCGGAATCACATACCAGGGCCCGGCTTTGCTCGCCGTGTTTTTGATGGTTTCCTCGTAAGCGTGCATATATTCGCTCCAGAATTTTCGCTCTTCCAGATCAGCGCTTTCAAATTTCCAGTTTTTTTCCGGATTATCAAGCCGCTCCAGAAAACGCTTCTTCTGTTCCTCCAGTGAAATATGCAGGAAAAATTTCAATACCTTGGTGCCGTTGCGGTCCATATGCTTTTCGAAGTGACAAATATCTTCAAACCGTTCATCCCAGATATTTTCTGTCAGACAGGCCTTGGGCAAATGCTGGCCGTCGAGAATGGTGGGGTGAACGCGTACCACCAGTGTTTCCTCATAATAGGAACGATTGAAAACGCCGATATTGCCACGCTGGGGCAAGCATTTGCTGGTACGCCACAGAAAATCATGTCCCAGTTCCTCTTCCGAGGGGCGCTTGAACGAATATACTTCACAGCCCTGTGGATTGACGCCAGAGAGCAGGTTCTTGATTGTCGAATCCTTTCCTGCCGCGTCCATGGCCTGAAAAATCAATAGCAATGACCAGCGATTATCGGCGTAAAGAACATTTTGTAAATCCGCAATGCCTTCCACATATTCCTGCAGCCGCTTTTGCGCACTTTTTTTATCAGGTTCCCTGTCGGGATCTGTGCTGCATTTTTTGAGACTGAATTTTTTTCCATTGGTAATGCGAAATTGATCCGAGAAACCGGTTTCGGGCAGTTCAGCCATCAAATGCTCCTTGAGGATTATGCAGGTATACAAGCTACGGGATAAAATCTGATTCTACTGTAACATCGCTTGCACCACTGCTGCGTTCACGGTCTTGACCAAGAATGGCTGGTGCCGGCACTGCGGCTGCCATGTGTATAAGTGCAATTGATCAAATAGTGATCAGAAATCGAAAACACTTTCAATATCATGTACTTGTCGATGTTTTACAGAATTATTAAAATCCTATCCACATCATTCTCAACATATTCTGTTGATAAGCGAGACTTCTGTCCACACGAGGATAAAGTTGTGGGTAACATGTGGTCAACGTGTGATTAAGTATTGAATAACTATGGCAACCGTAATCAAGCTGCTTTTGATCGTTATCATCCTCTGGTGGATTGGACGATTTTTCAGTCCAGCCCTGAACCGGCTATGGTCTCGCAGTATTGGGGCTGGTTTTGTGTGGATCAGGCAGAACGGGTCGTTGATGATGCGCTGGATTGTTATCGCAGGCGTGTTATTGGCGGTGTTCATTATTTATCAGTGGCAGTAATCAGTCCTGCCCTGCTGATATTTGTTCTACGACAATGCGGCCATGGCATCGACCCCAAACTATAGTAATGGGCTGCACATAACGACAGGACCTGTTTTTGCTGCCGCAAGCGACAGCTTAGGCACGATCATCAGATCAGAAGGCTTGCTCATCGACATCCCCCGGATGACGATCATGGCGCATACCAGAATGCCGGCGTACCCGTGCAATACGATGCGAAGACCGTAGCCGATACCCACACGGACTCAAACCCAAGCTCTCCTGCCGTCTGCTTGCCCAGGGCCAGAAGCCTTGTCACGGGCTGGCGCATGCACGGTGAGCCACGACTGGCGGGCGACAAGCCAATCGATGCACTGACCGCTACTGCGCCGTGCCAGGCAGAAAAAAACCGTGCACCGGTTACACCGGGCACGGCTTTCTACTTATCAACAAGGTCAAATGTCTATAAAAGCTTTATGACCTTTGGTAACGCTATCAAACACCGCCACGTGAGGCACGTTTGCGTTCGTGCTCCAGCAGGTGGCGTTTGCGCAGACGGATATTTTTGGGTGTAACTTCCACCAGTTCGTCTTCGTCGATGAACTCGACCGCGTATTCCAGATTCAGCTTGATAGGCGGTACCAGGCGCACGGCCTCATCGGTGCCCGACGCACGTACGTTGGTCAGCTGTTTACCCTTGATTGGGTTAACCACCAGATCATTATCACGACTGTGAATACCAATGATCATGCCTTCGTACAGGGCTTCACCCGGCGACACAAACATCCGGCCACGATCCTGCAATTTCCACAAGGCATAGGCAACCGCGTCACCATTGTCCTGGCTGATTAGCACACCGTTGCGACGCTCGCCGATGCTGCCTTCGCGTACTGGCGCATACTCGTCAAAAATATGGCTCATCAGGCCAGTGCCGCGGGTCATGGACAGGAATTCACTCTGGAAACCAATCAGGCCGCGCGCAGGAATACGATATTCCATGCGGGTACGACCACGTCCGTCCGACTGCATATCCAGCAACTCGCCCTTGCGACGACCAAGCTCTTCCATCACGCCGCCCTGATGATCATCTTCCAGATCAACCGTCAACAGTTCCATCGGTTCGTGACGTACGCCATCGATTTCCTTGTACACCACGCGCGGACGTGAAACGGCAAGTTCATATCCTTCGCGGCGCATATTCTCAAGCAAAATCGTCAGATGCAATTCACCCCGACCCGATACTTCAAACACCGTATCATCACCAGTCTCGCGAACGCGCAACGCGACGTTCGATTTGAGCTCCAGGTTCAGGCGGTCACGGATCTGGCGGCTAGTGACAAATTTACCTTCACGACCGGCCAAAGGCGAGGTGTTGACCATGAAGTTCATGGTCAGGGTAGGTTCGTCAATTTTGAGCATAGGCAATGGCTCAGGATGATTAGGATCACACAGTGTGCAGCCAATGCCGATTTCTTCAATACCATTAATCAGTACGATGTCGCCGGCATCAGCGCTTTCGACCTGTTCACGCTCCAGGCCCTTGAATTTCAATACCTGGTTGACCCGGCCCTTGCTCTGTTCGCCCTCTTCACCGAAGCGGACCATCACTTCCTGGCCCGGACGAATCCGCCCACGGTTGATACGGCCGACGCCGATCTTGCCGACGTAGCTGTTGTAGTCCAGCGAAATGATCTGCAACTGCAGCGGCGCTTCCTTGTCATCGTTACGCTGAGGCACGTATTGCAAAATCGCATCGAAAAGTGGACGCATATCGCCTTCGCGGACATCATCGGTCAGACCGGCGTAACCGGTAAGCCCGGAGGCATATACGATCGGGAAATCAAGCTGCTCTTCGGTCGCGCCAAGTTTGTCAAACAGATCAAAGGTAGTGTCGATGACGAAATCGGGGCGTGCGCCAGGGCGGTCAATTTTGTTGACAACCACAATCGGCTTCAAGCCCAGGGCCAGTGCTTTCTTGGTCACAAAGCGGGTCTGAGGCATAGGGCCTTCGACCGCGTCCACCAGCAGCAACACGCCATCAACCATGGACAGTACCCGTTCTACTTCGCCACCGAAGTCGGCGTGTCCAGGGGTGTCAATAATATTGATGTGTGTCCCTTCATATTCAACGGCACAGTTTTTGGACAGGATCGTAATGCCCCGTTCCTTTTCGATATCGTTCGAATCCATGACGCGCTCAACAACCGCTTGGTTGTCCCGGAACGTACCGGACTGACGTAAAAGCTGATCGACCAGCGTTGTTTTCCCATGGTCAACGTGCGCAATAATCGCAACGTTACGGAGCGCTCGGCTCATAATGTATCTTCCTTTTGTCGTATATTGGACGGCAGCAGGCCGTCCGGTATTTCATTTAGCGGTATCAGAGGTGTCAGCCTGTTTTCCATCTGTTCGAGTTCGTCTATCGTCGTGGCGCCGGTCAGATCGAAAGGGCCGACACGCGTCCTGCGCAAAGCGGTCAAGTGGGCGAAACAGCCCAGTGCCCGACCGATATCCTGAGCCAGTGTCCTGATATACGTGCCCTTGCTGCAATCGACAGCCAGCACCATCGACGTTTCGTCCATCGCCTGCACCTGAAGGTCGTGGATGACCACTGCGCGCGGCTCTCTTTCCAGCACTATTCCCTGACGGGCATATTCATAAAGCGGACGCCCGTCACGCTTGAGCGCCGAATGCATGGGCGGAATCTGTAGTATTGAACCGCGAAACTGTGGCAATACCAAGTCGATTTTCTCACGGGTCACTGATTCGGCTGTCAGCTGTGCCTCTTGTACAACAGTGCCGGTCAAATCACCTGAATCGGTTTCCGCGCCAAACTGCAATGTCGCAATGTAGGACTTGTCGGCATCCAGCATGGTCCCGCAAATTTTTGTCGCCTTGCCAAAACAGCAAACCAGCAAGCCGGTCGCAAATGGATCCAGCGTGCCAGTATGGCCCCCTTTTTTCGCATCCAGCATGCGACGCACGCGTTGCAGCGACTGGTTGCTGGAATATCCGAACTGCTTGTCCAGCAAAAGGACGCCGTCGATATCCTGCCCGCGTTTTCTTCCCATCGCCTGCCCTGATGTTACTTGCGATCGTCTTTGGTGTCCGGTAGCGGATCGACGCTGTCCGGATAGTCTTCCGGCCGGTTGGCGCGGTCGATCAGTTGTGTCATTTCAATACCGCGCGCCAGCTGATTGTCATGAAAAAAACGCAGTGTAGGAACGGTATGGATATGCAACATCTTGAACAACAGAGAATGCAGCCAGCCCGCTTTCTCGTTAAGCAGCGCAGCAGCCGTCTCCGGCTCAGCGCCAAGTACTGTAAACCATACCTTGGCGTGCGCATAATCGGCCGACAAATCCACGCCGGTCAGCGTAATCAGACCCGCGCGCGACATGTCAAGCTCGCGCTGAATCAGCACTGCCAGATCTTTCTGGATTTGCTCGGCCAGACGAACGTTTCGATTTGCGCCGGAGGATTTATGACGGTTCATAATATTTTACAGTGAGCGGGCAATTTCTTTGATTTCAAAAATTTCAAGCTGATCGCCAACTTCGATATCGGAATTGTTGCGCAGCGTGATGCCGCAATCGAAGCCGGATTTGACTTCCTTGACGTCATCCTTGAAGCGTTTGAGCGAATCAAGATTGCCTGTCCAGTGAACAACGTTATTACGCAACAGGCGTACCTGTGAATCGCGGCGGACCAGGCCTTCGGTGACCATACAACCGGCCACCTTACCGATACGGGAAATACTGTAGACCTCACGGATCTCAACCATACCGATCACTTCTTCGCGCTCTTCGGGCGCTAGCATGCCAGACATCGCGTTGCGAACGTCATCGACGGCATCGTAAATGATGTTGTAGTAGCGAACGTCAATATCGTTGGCCTCGGCCAGTTTTTTGGTACTCTGGTCTGCACGGACATTGAACCCAATCACCACCGCGTTGGACGCGATAGCCAGGTTGATGTCACTTTCGGAAATGCCACCAACTGCCGCATGCACAACCTGGACACGCACTTCGTCGGTTGACAGCTTGGTCAGGGACTGCACCAGCGCTTCCTGGGAACCCTGAACGTCGGTCTTGACGATCAGAGACAGTGTCTGCATGCCTTCGCCAATGTTGTCGAACATGGACTCCAGTTTTGCTGCCTGCTGTCTTGCCAGTTTGACGTCGCGGAACTTGCCTTGACGGAACAGCGCGATCTCGCGCGCCTTGCGCTCATCGACCAGCACCAGCACCTCGTCACCTGCCCGAGGCACTTCGGTCAGACCCTGGATTTCAACAGGAATGGCCGGGCCGGCTTTGGTAATAGGTTTGCCGTTCTCGTCAAGCATGGCACGCACGCGACCAAAGCTTGCGCCGGCCAGCAATGCATCGCCACGATTGAGCGTACCGCTTTGAACCAAAATGGTAGCAACCGGACCGCGACCCTTGTCAAGGCGCGCTTCGATCACGATACCCTTGGCTGGCGCATCTACCGGCGCTTTCAGTTCAAGAATTTCAGCCTGAAGCAATACGTTTTCCAGCAACTCGTCGATGCCCTTCCCTGTCTTGGCCGAAACCGACACAAAGGGAACGTCACCACCATATTCTTCGGGAACCACTTCTTCAGTAACCAGTTCCTGCTTGACGCGTTCGGGGTTGGCTTCGGGTTTGTCGATCTTGTTGACGGCCACAACCATGGGCACACCAGCCGCTTTCGCGTGATGGATCGCCTCTTTGGTTTGCGGCATCACGCCGTCATCGGCCGCCACAACGAGAATGACAATGTCGGTGGCCTTGGCGCCACGGGCACGCATAGCGGTGAACGCCTCGTGACCCGGGGTATCCAGGAAGGTCACCATGCCACCTTCGGTCTGGACGTGATAGGCACCTATATGCTGGGTAATGCCCCCGGCTTCGCCCGAGGCCACTTTGGCACGACGAATGTAATCGAGCAGCGAAGTTTTACCGTGGTCTACGTGACCCATAACCGTCACTACCGGTGCTCTTGGCAGCAATTCTGCATCTGCACCTGTATCACCGATCTCCAGGAACGCTTCGGGATCGTCAAGCTTGGCGGCAATCGCATTATGCCCCAGCTCTTCGACCACGATCATGGCGGTTTCCTGATCCAGGACCTGATTGATGGTGACCATCTGACCCAGTTTCATGAGTTCTTTGATCACTTCGGCCGCTTTGACAGACATCTTGTGGGCCAGATCGGCCACTGTAATTGTCTCGGGCACATGAACTTCACGCGCAATAAATTCGGGTGTGGACGGCTGATTGACCTGAGCGTGATGATGCTTATTACGACCACGTGATCCACCACGACCACCGGACGAGCGCCAGCCGTCTTCCTTGCCTGCGGGGCCGGCGCGTTTTTCAGCAACGGCTTTTTTCCCACGGGACTGTTCGTCAGACCATTTCTTGTCTGTTTCGGCAGGCTTGTGCGCACCTGGAGCGGCAAGGGTTTTGACATCCTTTTTCCCGGCCTTTTTAGTGGCATCTGCCCCTTCGGCAGTAGGCGTGGCACGCAGCACTTTACGCGGCTTATTCAACATGTCGCGCAGGGCGGCAGCCTCGGCTTCAGCCTGGCGGCGTGCTTCATCGCGACGGGCATCGGCGGCTTCGCTACGCGCAGCCACAGGTTTACGGGCGCCCGTTGCGGCACGAGATGTGTCTGGCTGACGCGGTTTGGCCTGCTCGCTGCGAACCGTTTCCGGCTTGGCCTGATCCTGGCTGCCTGTGTTGCGCGCTTCGGCGGCGGCCGGTGCATTATTAGCTGGCGATGGTGTCGCAACCGCAGCGGTTTCTGCAGCCGCAGGCGTTGCTGTGCTTTGGACTGATTCAGGCTCAGCAGCCTTTGCCGGCGTCGCTGCCGCTTGGTCAGCGGCCGCCGGTGCAGTCGCAGCAGGCGCCTGCGCCGCTGCGGGTTGCGCTTCTTGCGCTTCCTTCGCTTTTTCGCCTACGGATGCCTGGGCTGGCTCGGGCTGCGATGCGGCCTGTTGGCTGGTTGCTGCCGTTTCGGGTGCTGGCGATGCATTTGCTTGGACCGGCGCAGCCGCAGCGACCTGGGCATCGGCAACAGCCGGTGCGACAACCTGCTCAGAACCGACAGCTGCCTCAGGCTCATTTGTTACAGGCGCATCGGCGGCATCGGGCTTGGCCTCAGTGACATCCCGTTTGACGAAGACGCGCTTTTTACGCACTTCGACCTGAATGGTCCGCGAACGGCCGGAGCCATCCGCCTGACGGATTTCTGATGTTTCGCGACGTGTTACGGTGATTTTTTTTCCATCTTTTGCACCATGCGCACGACGCAGCGAGTCCAGAAGTTTCGCTTTGTCGCTTTCGGTCACGACATCTTCCACCGATTTCAGATTCACGCCAGCCGAGCGAAGCTGTTCAAGCAACACATTCGCTGGCATTTTGAGTTCGACGGCAAACTGGTTTACGGTATTACTGGGCATTAAGTTCTCTCTTCCCTTACAACGTTTCAATAACTGGCTGATGGCCACTGAGCAAAGTGTGAACTTCGTTATTCAGGGCTGGATCGACAAAGCCGCTGGCGTAGTGTGCATCGCCTGCACGGTGGCCAACCATGCCACGATACACACTCAACAGTGCTACTGCGCAATCACTTCTCTTCGTCATCAAACCAGTGCGCCCGGGCGCGCATGATAATTTCGCTGGCCTGTTCTTCTGTCATACCCGTGATTTCAGCCAGTTCGTCGGTCGCAAGTTCGGCCAGATCATCAAGCGTTGCCACGCCGGCGTCACCTAAAGTGGTAACCAGTTCCGGGGTCATGCCCTCAAGATCCAACAAATCCTGCGCTGTTTCAACCCGCTCTTCCTGGGCAATGGCCTCGGTCAGCAGGGCAGTACGTGCGCGATTGCGCAATTCGTTGACGGTTTCTTCATCAAAGCCATCAATTTCCAGCAATTCCTGGATAGGGACATAAGCCACCTCTTCCAGTCCGGTAAAGCCTTCATCAATTAGAATGTCAGCCACCTGTTCATCAACATCCAGGCGCTCCATAAACATGGCGCGCTGGCCTGTGCGCTCTTCCTGCTGGCGGTTCTGATTTTCTTCCGGCGTCATGATATTGATCTGCCAGCCGGTCAGATCAGAAGCCAGACGCACGTTCTGACCACGCGAACCAATCGCTTTGGGCAGATTTTCGGCGTCGACAACAACATCCATGGCATGCTTGTCTTCGTCCACAACAATGGATTCGACAGCGGCCGGCGCCAATGCGCCAATCACGAACTCGGCCGGTTCGTCGGCCCACAATACGATATCGACCTGCTCTCCGCCCAGCTCGTTACGTACGGCGGTAACGCGCGAACCGCGCATGCCGACGCATGTACCGATGGGGTCAATACGCTTGTCATAGGCCACAACTGCAATTTTAGCGCGAAGTCCGGGGTCACGGGCCGCCGCCTTGATTTCAAGCAAACCCTGCTCGATTTCGGGAACTTCGTTCTCAAACAGTTCACGGATAAATTCGGGTGCGGTGCGGGACAGCAGGACCTGCTGCCCTCTCGCCGTACGGTCAACCTTGGCTACCCAGGCGCGAACCCGGTCACCGACGCGCAGATTCTCTTTGGGGATCATTTCGGAACGAGGCAGACGCGCTTCAATCTTGCCCGTTTCAATAATAGCGTCACCTTTGTCAAGCCGCTTGATGGTACCGGAAATAATGGTCTCGCCACGATCCAGAAAATCGTTCAGCACCTGTTCTCTTTCCGCATCACGAATTTTCTGGATAATTGCCTGTTTGGCAGCCTGGGCTCCGATACGACCGAACTCGATTGGCTCGAGCGGCTCTTCAAGATATTCACCCTCCTGGACACCAGGCTGGATTTCCTGCGCTTCAGACAACAATTCCTGACGGTCCGGCTCCTGCAGGCCCGCATCATCGGGCACCACAAGCCAGCGTCGGTAACCCTCATGCGAGCCATTTGAACGATCAATAACGACACGAATATCGGCGTCGTCCTTGAAGCGCTTTTTCATCGCAGAGGCAAGCGCATTTTCAAGCGCACCAAATACGACCTCACGCGATACGTTTTTTTCACGTGCCAATGCATCTACAAGCAGAAGAATTTCGCGACTCATCGCTTCTTACCCTTGAAATCAAGAACCGGATCCAGCTTTGCTTTTTCGATATCGTCGAAAGCAAATTCAATTGTCTGTGTCTCGTTCTTTTTAATGTCAAATTCCAGACAGAATGTCTCTGTTGGCGCACCATCTGAACTATCTTTATGCCGCAGAATGCCGGTAAATACCTTGCGATTGTCCTGCGGTTCCCGTAATTTTACTTCCACACGCGCCTGCTGCGCGGCAAACCGGTCAAAATCGCGGCGTGTGCGCAACGGTCGGTCCACACCAGGGGAGCCCACTTCAAGCCGTTTATATTCGATGTTTTCCACCTCGAATACGCGCGAAAGCTGCCGCGACACCTGTTCGCAGTCTTCGATCGTAATTCCGCCCTCGCGGTCGATCGTGACCCGCAACAGCCCCAGTGCAGCCCGCTCGACGTCAACGAGTTCAACACCAAGGCCGGCGATTGCCTGTTCGGTAAGTGTGTATAAATCAGTCATACAATAAAAAATGGGCCTTTTCCAGCCCATTGTTGATTACAGTTATGCGCGCAAAAAAAACCGCAGATGCAGCAATTTGCAGATGCAGCCATTTTTTGGCAGCCTACCCGACATTTCCACCTGGCCAGACCCATAAAAGCCGCTTGCCTGCAAAAATAAGGTATACATAGCTGTTTCTGGTTATTGTTTTGGTACCGGGCGCGCCACAGAAAACCTTGCCGTTGCCGCCCCTTCGGTGTTGCATCTGGCCAAAGACCGTGCAAATCTACCTTGCGGCTAAACCACTGCACACACTGTGCAAAACACGCCATTTATGATGCCCTAAAGACAACCCTTAAAAGGCAACTATAAGACAAAAAAAGCACAAAACATTAACCAAGCAATTAGTTAATCAGAAATTATAACAGAATAATCAATACTTTACTATTTATTCGGCATAACATCAATTTGGCCCGCGACAGGTGCTCACAACAACTAACCATACCGCAGACCATGCCGCATCCGCCTATCGTCCGTTACGATTGCGACCAATAAACCCCAGTTGAGATTCATGCGCAGATGGACCAGAGGGCTGCCATTCGTCACGACTACGCGACGACGTCTGGCGGGTATTGGAACGCCCACTGGCGTTGCCGCCACGCCCACCGCCTTTTCCATTACGGGGCTGCTCGTTCTTGTCGGCGGTTCTCGCGCGACCTTCGCCACGCCCTTCAGCCGGCCCGCCCTGACGACGATTATTGTACAACCCGGTACCGGCACGACCCGGACGGGGTGCCCCAGCGCCAGGCGCTGCGGCACCGGCGCGACCATTGCCATTGTTGCGCCCATGAGCCGGACGTGCGCCCGGCGCATGGGATCGCGTCTTGACCGGCGTCTCAAAGCCCGGAGGCATGGCGTTATCATGGGAAATAGGCTGGCGGGGCCGACGGTGGTCTGAGCTATCTTCCTCTTTGACCAATCCGGTTTGAATCATCAGCGCACTGACCAGCGCCGGATCCAATTCTTCCCAGCGACCGCGCTTCAGATTGCGAGGCAGCACGATGTCGCCGAAACGGGTGCGGATCAACCGGCTGACCGTAACGCCCACCGCCTCGAACATGCGCCGCACTTCGCGATTACGTCCTTCCTGCAAAGTGACCCGAAACCAGCGGTTACTTCCTTCGCCGCCAATAAATTCCATACTGGTAAAGGAGGCAGCCCCATCTTCCAGCACAATCCCGGTAACCAGGCTTTCACGCTGAGCGTCCGTCATCTCTCCCAGCACACGCACCGCGTACTCTCGTTCGTTGCCAAACCGTGGATGCATAAACCGGTGCGCCAGATCGCCCGAGGTGGTAAATATCAGCAAGCCTTCGGTATTCAAATCCAGCCTGCCCACAGAAATCCATTTGCCGGTGCGCATTTTGGGCAAACGCGAAAATACAGACGCGCGACCTTCGGGATCGTCATGACTGACAATTTCCCCGGCAGGTTTGTGATACAAGATAACGCGCGGCGGACGCTTGGCATTGGGCCGCATCACCAACTGACCATTAACACGAACCTGATCCTGTGACCCGACTCGCTGACCAATGTGAGCAGGCTCGCCATTGACCGACACGCGGCCGGCGATAATCAGCTCTTCCATATCCCGACGCGAACCGACGCCCGCATCCGCC
The DNA here is from genome assembly GCF_052108595.1 of Advenella sp. NCBI lineage: Bacteria > Pseudomonadati > Pseudomonadota > Betaproteobacteria > Burkholderiales > Alcaligenaceae > Advenella > Advenella sp. The sequence continues at coordinate 30,450 of NZ_JBQEAU010000014.1, read as the reverse complement.
AGCACTTTGTGCAGCTTGGGATTGACAGCGTCGCTGTTGAGAATTTTATTCAGCTTCTGCTCAAGACGCGCTGTGCCATCAAGATAGGCCAGTGCCTGATCAGCATCCTGTTCATCCTGGGCTGCGGTAAACGGGCTACTGGCCTGTTCCTTACGATCCGGGCGGGCCTGCGGCGTGCGTCCCTTGCCACCGGGAGCCCTCGCACCCGGCGCACGACGCGGGCGCGGCTGCGCTTTCTTCGCTGGCGCAGCGTTCACTTCGGCTACCACCTCAGGCTGTTCCGCCTTTTCCTGTACCGCATCGGCGCGACGGCGACGAAACGGCGTGCGCAACTTGCGCCCCTTGCCCTTCTGACGCGCCTCGGCCTCGGGCGCAGCACCCGTTTGATCGACTCCCTTAACGGTGATTACTCTGGCGACAGAATCATTGTCGTATTCGTTTGAACGGCTTGAACGCGTTTCATTTGAATTATTTTCCGCATCAACGTGATCCGAACTATTCATTATGTTGGTAACTCCAAAAAACTATGTTTTATTCTTTAAATCGTCGTTTTGATTATCACTCGCCTCCCGATCTGATGAAATTTCATCAGCAGGATCAACGCTATGATCGTCTGGCTGTTCATTTTGCGATGTCGAATCTGGACTAAACCCAGCCGGCATCTCTTGGGCGGCTGATGCTGTCTCGTCTGCAGCAGCCATCTCTTCGGTCACATCGCCGTGGGCAACGCGCTCTTGAGTCTCTCCGGTATTCTGCGCTTGCGCGCCGGCAGCAGGAACCAACCCGTCTGCACCAATCTTGATCTCATCTGATACTTCGCTGATTTCATCCGGCCTTGCATCGGCCAATTCCGCTACATCACTGGGCGATTCCGCTTCCACATCCGACAACCGATCCGCTGACTCGTCGGACAAAGCCTGGTCATCAGCATTCTCGCTATCAGAATCGGCCAACGCCGCCTCAGACGAGGCTAAATCAACCTGCGTCGAGCCGGCCGCATCGGGCGTTGACTCGTCAGGTGCAGACTCATCGGAAATCATCTCTGATTCTACCTGCTCTTGTGCAGGTTGTTCCGAGGCCGTGATACTCATATCCAGCCCGGATAAATCCGGCATGCCAGCTTCGCCACTCTCCAGCACAGGCAGGTCATCAAGCGCTTTGAGCCCAAGATCATCGAGGAACTGCTTTGTCGTGCCCAGTAACGCCGGACGCCCGGGGGCATCACGATGTCCTAACACGTCTATCCAGCCGCGCTCTTCTAACGTTTTGATGATTTGTGATGAAACCGTGACCCCGCGAATATCTTCTATGTCTCCGCGAGTGACAGGCTGACGCCAGGCAATAATTGCCAAAGTCTCCATGACTGCCCGTGAATATTTGGGCGGCTTTTCTGGATTCAGGCGTTCTAAATACTTTTGCATCTCGGGCCGACTCTGAAAACGCCAGCCACTTGCCAATTCTAATAATTCTAAACCTTTATCTGCCCATTCGTCTTGCAATACCTGCAACTGTTGCTTAATTACATCATTGTCAATTTCGTCCAAATCAGTAAATAACTTGCGCAAACCCCCTATTTTCATAGGTTCGTCGGCGCACAGCAAGGCGGTTTCTAGGATTTTTCGAGATAAATTCTGGTCCATGACATGTCGCTTTGTATTATCAGACTTGCATCATAACTCAAAATGGGCTAATATTCTTTTCTTACACAGACGCGGGGTGGAGCAGTCTGGCAGCTCGTCGGGCTCATAACCCGAAGGTCGTAGGTTCAAATCCTGCCCCCGCAACCAGTTTTAAAAAACGGCCCAAGTGCATATTAAAAAGCATTTGGGCCGTTTTCATTTTTTTGCCCGGCTTTTTTTAAGCTCACCGAGCTCAAAGTATATCGCGCCCAAGAGCCCCCAAGATACCGTACCGTATAGGTTCCGCGGCAAATGCGTTCTCCGTAACTTCGGCATTCAGACGGATCAATAATTCATTAAACATCAGTTTTGCATCAGAGATCCGCACGATTGCCGTGCCTCCCAATGTCTGTCCACGCATCATTAACTGTTTTTTCAAGCTCGATATTCTTAAGTCTGCTTGCCAGACCTTGGGCTATTTCCAGGCGATGCAATCGTCTGCCGAGTAGTTTGATGACCGAAATGGACATTGAGGCCCAGGCGATGTAGACGCAGCAGCCGCAGAAAAACATCTGGAACAGGATATCAATAAGCAGGCACGAGCTTCCAAAAAAAGCCACATTGGATTAAAAACTTGAGTAAGTTTGCAACAACATCATTCAATACGCCCCGCTGCCGGTAACGGAAGTGCTGTTTTGTAGCGTACCTGCTTGAGCGCAAAACTAGATCTTATTTTTTCTATTTCTGGCATCGGCGACAACTGTTCTATGATGAAATGCTCCAGCGACTCAATATCCGGCACGGCCACCCGAATCAGATAATCGGCGTCGCCGGACATCAGATAGCACTCCATGACCTCGTCCCGCGAACAAATCCGCGACTCGAACGCCTGCAGCGACGTGCGATCCTGGCGTTTCAAACTGACCGAGATAAAAACGCTTAAATGCAAGCCCAGCTTCTGCGCATCCAGCAATGCGACATATTGCCGGATGATCCCCGCCGAATGCAGGGCCTTGACGCGCGCCAGGCACGGGGATGGCGACAGATGCACCCGCTTTGCCAGCGCCACGTTTGAAAGATTGCTATCGCTCTGAAGTTCTTTCAGTATTTTCAGGTCAATATCATCAAAGCTCATTATGCCGCCATAAGTTAATTTAAAAACATTTAATGCCGAATATGCCGCAATATTACAGCATAATCAGTTAAATATATTGTCTTCTATAAATTATAATGTAGCTATAACGGAGACAATACGATGAACGATTCCAACCTTGCATATAATCCCCGGCACTTGAGCTCAGGCACAGACGAAGACCCACTTGAAACCCAGGAATGGTGCGACGCACTTGCGTCAGTGACCGCCGCCTCGGGTCCTGGTCGAGCAAAGCATCTGCTCAATGTCCTGCTCGAGGCGAGCCGAAACCTGAACATTCCATGGCAGCCTGCTATCGGAACGCCCTATATCAATACGATCCAGGCAAGTGACCAGGATCCATTCCCCGGCAATCTGGAAATCGAAGAGAAACTGGCGTCCATTATGCGTTGGAATGCGCTGGCCATGGTGGTGCGCGCAAATGGCCAGTTTGCCGATCTGGGCGGCCATATTGCCAGTTACGCGAGCGCCGCTGATTTGTTTGAAATCGGCTTTAACCACTTCTTTCGTGCTTCCCAAAGTGGCCAGGCCAGTGATCTTGTCTTTTATCAGCCTCACTCATCGCCCGGTGTGTACGCGCGCGCTTTCCTGGAAGGCCGGCTGGATGAGCGCAATCTTTTGCACTATCGCCAGGAAATAAAAGCAAAACGCGCAGGCGTCATGGGCCTGTCCAGTTACCCTCATCCATGGCTGATGTCCGATTTCTGGCAATTTCCCACGGGTTCAATGGGTATTGGTCCGATCAGCTCGATATACCATGCCCGGTTTATGCGTTATCTGCAACACAGAGGCTTGCAAAACTGTGATGGCCGTACTGTATGGGGCGTATTCGGTGATGGAGAAATGGATGAACCTGAAAGCATGAGCGCCCTCACCCTGGCCGCCAGAGAGCGTTTGGACAATCTTGTCTGGGTCGTCAATTGCAATCTGCAAAGACTGGACGGCCCGGTAAGAGGCAACGGAAGGATTATCGACGAGCTGGAAATGCTGTTTAAAGGCGCCGGCTGGCACGTCATCAAACTGGTGTGGGGCTCAGACTGGGACCCACTGCTGGCGCGCGACGACGAAAAGGCTTTGCAAAAAATCTTTGCAGAAACGGTAGACGGACAATTTCAGACCTTTGCCGCCAAGGATGGACGTTACAACCGTGAGCATTTTTTTGGGCAGAACGCAGAACTGAAAAAACTGGCGGACGCGCTCAGTGACGAACAAATTGACATGCTCAAACGCGGTGGCCATGATTTGGTGAAAATCCATGCAGCATATAAATCGGCCGTCAATCACCCAGGGCAGCCTACCGTCATTCTGGCCCAAACGAAAAAAGGGTTTGGAATGGGTGATACCGGTCAGGGGAAAATGACCACGCATCAGCAGAAAAAATTAACGAAAGACGCGCTTCTGGCCTTTCGGGATCGCTTCCGCTTGCCCTTGACAGACACCCAGACCGAAAATCTTGAATTCTACAAACCTGACAGTACTTCCGCGGAGATGCAATATTTGCAGGAACGTCGAAAAATGTTGGGTGGCAGCATGATGAAGCGCAGCAAAACGGCCGTGCCGCTACCTGTGCCTGCCATTGAAAACTATGGACAATTTGCCATTGAAGCCAACGACAAGGTAATGTCGTCCACCATGGCATTTGTGCGGATGCTTGGCGGCTTAATGAAGGATGCGAAATTAGGCAAGCATGTGGTTCCCATCGTGGCAGATGAAGCACGTACGTTTGGCATGGCCAATCTGTTCAAACAGGTAGGGATTTACGCCAGTGCTGGCCAGCAGTATGAACCCGAAGATATCGATTCAATCCTCAGCTACCGCGAAGCAAAGGACGGACAGATTCTCGAAGAAGGAATCAGTGAAGCTGGGGCAATCAGCTCGTGGGTCGCAGCAGCGACCAGTTATTCGGTGCATGGCATACCCATGCTTCCCTTTTATATTTTCTACTCCATGTTCGGATTCCAACGGATAGGAGATTTGATCTGGGCTGCTGCAGACCAGCGGGCAAGAGGCTTTCTGCTTGGGGCCACGGCGGGACGAACCACGCTTGGCGGCGAAGGCCTGCAACACCAGGACGGCAGCAGCCAGCTTATCGCATCGACCATACCGAATTGCCGGGCGTATGATCCTGCCTTCGCTTTTGAAGTTGCCGTCATTCTTGACCATGGCATGCACGAGATGCTCGATGAGCAGAAAGATGTTTTCTATTACATGTCCCTGATGAATGAAAACTATGCGCAACCTACCCTGCCGGACGGCGTGGAAAGCGGCATTATCAAAGGCATGTACCGGTTTTCAGAACAGAACGTCGGTAAACCTCGCGCAACAGTGACGCTGCTGGGTTCGGGAGCCATTTTGCCTGAAGTGCTGGCAGCAGCACAGCTGCTGGCCCAGGACTGGAATATCAAAAGTGAAATATGGAGTGTTACCAGCTTTACGGAACTGGCACGAGAAGCAAGGCAGGCAGAACGATGGACCCGCTTGCATCCAGACCAGCCAGCGCGGACGAGCTACGTGGCCGGCTGCATAAGCGGTGATAATCCGGCGATTGCTGCCACGGACTATGTTCGGGCGCTACCACAGCTTATTGCGTCGTATATAAATTGCCCATACATCGTGCTTGGTACGGATGGCTTCGGCCGCAGCGACACGCGAGCCAGACTTCGGGAATTTTTTGAGGTCGACAAATATTCCATAGCGGTCGCAGCGCTCGGTGCACTTGCACGACAAGGAAAAATAAGCAGAACACTATGCGCTGAGGCGCTGACACGCTATGAAATCAGCGTTACCGACATGGCCCCATGGGACTGTTAAGTGATTTAATCTACAGCGGAGTAAATTTCGTGGTTCAGGCGGATCATGGCCATGAAACCTGTGTTCAAAAACGGGAACACGACATTTCTCCCATACACCATGGCAGTCGTGAACCCTGCGCTTGCGTAGAAAACATGTATCCGTCACAGCATTTTTCACATCTCTCCAATACTCGGAAATTTACGAAATTCGAGCCTATACTCCTGCCGGATTGCCCCCAATTGGCTAGAATGTGGCATTAGTTCCATATTGGCCCAACACATGACATACGCCGTAAAAGAAATTTTCAAAACACTGCAAGGCGAAGGGGCGCAAGCGGGCCGTGCGGCTGTCTTCTGCCGATTCGCCGGGTGCAATTTATGGTCTGGTCGCGAGATCGACCGTGCCTCGGCGGCCTGTACGTTTTGCGACACCGATTTTGTTGGAACAAACGGCGTTGGTGGTGGTAAATTTGCCACGGCGGTTGATCTGGCCGCAACACTGGCCAAAACCTGGGGACCTGACGGGGCTTCACGTTATGTTGTGTTTACCGGCGGCGAACCGCTGCTGCAACTGGATACCGCCCTGATCGACGCCGTTCATGCCGAAGGCTTCGAGATCGCCATAGAAACCAACGGCACTCTTGCCGCACCGGCGGGAATCGATTGGATCTGTGTGAGCCCGAAGGGGAACAACGAGCTGGTTCAAACGCAAGGCGATGAACTTAAACTTGTCTTTCTTCAATCCAATGCCCCGCCCGAGCGGTTTGAAGCATTGGCTTTTTCACATTTTTTCCTGCAGCCCATGGACGGGCCGAATCGCCTGGCCGCCACCGAACATGCAGTGCAGTACTGCATGGATCATCCCAAATGGCGTCTGAGCGTGCAAACTCATAAATACATAGGCATCCCATGATTACTGTGACTCGTGCCCTGCACTTTGATGCTGGCCACCGCATACCCGATCACAAAAGCCAGTGCCGCAACATGCATGGCCACCGCTACACGCTTGAAATCACGCTCTCTGGCCCCGTTTCAATGGTTGATGGCGCCCCCGACCGCGGCATGGTGTTGGATTTTTCCGATGTCAAAGCCATCGCCAAGGAGCTAATCGTCGACGTCTGGGATCATGCCTTCCTGGTCTATAGCGGTGATACGGTCGTACGCAAGTTTCTGGACTCGATGGCCGATCATAAGACCGTTGTGCTGGATCGAATTCCGACTGCCGAAAATCTGGTCCAGATCGCATTCGATACCTTGGCCGCTGCTTATCTGGCGCAGTACGGGGACCGGCTCAAGCTGACGCACGCCAGACTATACGAAACCCCCAACTGCTGGGCCGACTGTTATGGCTCCGAAGCTTAAGGCACCAGTGACAAACAGGTAAGCTGGCATATATACATCCGACGCCCCCTGCCGCAGCATCCACTGTTCGCCTCACCTTTTGTGCAAGCGCATACTATACAATGCTGCGCTTGCACCGACTGTTAATGACTTGTATTAAAACCAGAGCCCGCCCTTTCGGCAGACCGCAAATTCACCAAATAAATGATGCCGGCGGTTACAAACAGCATAGCAGTCACTCCCATTATCACCCCGATAAAGGCGTAGTCAAACGAAGCAAAGGCGATTGACAGTAGCTGTTCGGCCTGTTCAGGCGGCAGTTGCTCTGCAACCAGATGCGCCTGATCCAGGCTGTCGCGCGCAATACCCGGTAGCAAAAAATCGGTGGGCAGTACCAATTTCATCGTATAAATCACAGACATGATACTGCCGAAAATAGTCACGCCCATCGCACCACCCAGTTCATAGGCCACTTCTTCTATTGAAGCGGCCATTCCTGCCCGGCTAGCGGGAGCGTTATTGATAATGGCCGTGGACGCACCGGTAATGGCCGCACCCGCGCCAAAACCAAAGACCGCCAGAGCCACTGACCACCACAGTATGGCGCCATCGAACATGAACAGATACCAAAGCGAGCCGACACCCGAGACCAGCAGTGAAAGCCATAGCAGACGAGCCGTGCCCAGCTTTGGCTGCAACGATCCCATCAGCGGTCCGGCAAAAAAAGCGGCAAGTGGAATCGGCAGAATAAGCAAACCGGCCTGCAATGGCGAGTAACCGCTAACCAGTTGCAACCGCTGGCTAAAGACAAGTTCGAATCCAATAAGGGTCGCCGACATAACAGATGCAGCGATAACACCAAGCAGAAACTGTTTATTGCGAAACAAGCCAAAATCAATCAAGGGTGCCGCGCTGTGCTTTTGCCGACGTAAAAAAATGATCAAAGCGCCAGCGCCCAGCCCAAGCGCGATGACAAATGCAATCCAATCAACTTGCGGTTTTCCCAGCTCCTTGATCGTATAGGTCAGGAAAATCAAGGCAACCATGATTTGCCCGGAACTGATCAGGTCCCATTCTCGCGTTTTGTTACCCGGCCGCTTTTCCAGAACGCGTGCACCCACCAAAAAGGCGATCAGGACCACCGGCACGTTGATCAGAAAGACCGAACCCCACCAGAAAAACTCCAGCAAAATACCGCCGACCACCGGCCCGAACGCAGCGCCTCCAGACGCGACGGCCGCCCAGATGCCAATGGCAAAGGCTCGTTCCTTATCATCCTCAAAGGTCAGACGAATAATGGACAATGTTGCCGGCATCATCATGGCAGCGCCCACGGCAAGCAATACACGGCTGCCGATCAGCACTTCGGAGCTGGGCGCGAAAGCAGCAACCACCGATGCCATGCCGAACACCAGCAAACCGTTAAGAAAAAGTTGCTTGTGTCCCAGGCGGTCACCCAACGTACCCAGACCAGGCAGTAGACCGGCAACCACCAATGGATAGGCATTGATGATCCACAGCTTCTGTGAAGCACTGGCCTGCAGGTCATGCGTCAAACGCGGCAATGCGGTGTAAAGCACGGTCAGGTCAATGACAATAAGAAACAGAGCGCTGGAGACGATAGCCAGTATCAGCCATCGGTTACGTGAATGTTTGACGGTTGCAGTCATGATAAAAAATCCGTTCGCACCGACAGCCATGAGTAAAGGCTGGGCGTGTTGCGAGTCACATACCGGATAGCGTCAACGTAGGCGTGCGATCCTGATCGATATGTTTGCTCTGTATGGAATCAAATTATTCCTTGTGGGAATTAAGGGATGTACTATAATATAAATCCATACGTATGGAAAGTAATTATTGATATGAAACAAAACAAACCACAGACCGCGGGCAGGCCGCGGTCAATTGATCGTGAAAAGCTGCTGGAGATAGCAGAGAAAATTGTCGCACAACATGGTGTTGCCGGTTTGACGATGGACGCGCTGGCCAGGGCCGCGAACGTTACCAAAGGCGGCGTGCAGTATTGCTTCGGTAATAAAGAGGGCCTGATCAAGGCGATGATCATGCGCTGGAGCGATCATTTCGACGCCGAGGTTGCGCAGGCGGCAGGTGGCAAAACTGACGCGCTCGCGCATGTACGCGCCCACATAAAGGTTACCCGCGAGGCCGATGTACAGGATGAGTCGCGTTTTGCCGCCATGCTTGCCGGGCTGATTCCAAACTCCGACCAGTTGGCCGAGACTCGCGCCTGGTACGCGAGACAATTGCAAGGACTGGATTTTTCTACAGCACAAGGACGCAATGCGCGACTGGCCTTTATCGCCAACGAAGGCGCCTTCCTGCTTCGCAGTTTCAACTTCTTTGATTTATCGCCACAGCAATGGCAGGCGGTATTTGGAGATATCGAACGCCTGCTTGAACGACCTGATTGATGGGCTATGTCCTGTTTAATCGTTTATTATGGGAACGAAAAAGCGTTGGTTTTTTTTGCGATAGAACGTCATTGACGCAACGCGCACGTTCATTCAGGAAAAAAGTTGCTCGACAAGCAACAATACCGCACAGGCGCCGACCAGAACCGGCATAAAAACAAATGGAAAACCATAACCCTCCCATAACTTGGGCACGCCATAGGGTTTGGAAGATGTGTCGTTTATCATGCCAATTTCCTTATATTGACCATTATCTGAATTCACTATTGTAGCCCAACCCATTTTTCCTGGGCTTGATGCCGGACAATATTCAAGGCCAATCAGGTGAATGGATTGTTCAAATACAGGGGGTTGCCGCCTCCCTTTGCACCAGACGCCTTTTTTCGAAAGCGCCTGTTCAACGACGGTGCCTGCCAAATAAAAAATAGGTCCTGTTGGAGGCTGCGCACTAAAACTGCCTGACCAATATAGGTGCTCACCTTTTCTTGCAGAAGTACACGAGTCAACGCGGCCGTTTTTTTTCTGGCAAATGCCATGGTTTATTATCGTGTCAGATCGGGCAGACGCGAGCACAATTGACTGGAAAAAGGCGCAAAAAAAGCCCGTCTTGTCAAACGGGCCTTATACAGCAGTGCCAGGCATTCGAAATTTAGCAGTTGCCTTTTTTGGCTTGTCCTGGGGGACAGAAACGGCCACCACCACCGCCCCGATAATGACCGCCCCCATCATAGCCATATGGATAAATACCGCCTGGATCTACTGAAACAGAGGGCCCCCGGGCCGTACAGCCAGTAAGGAAAACGACAGAAAGGCCAAAAAACGCAATCATTTTTTTCATTTTGGATTCCCGATGGATTAGATACGGTCATATTACCGACGAACCTGCAGCTATTGATATCATAACTGTAAATTTGATTTCACTTAGATACAATTGCCAATTTTAGGGTGAAAAAGCCACTATCGATCCGTTTTCATTATGAAAAAGCCCGCAACGATTGGGTTCATGTGCGTGAACTCCACCTGCGGGCAAGCGCCCTATCGTCAGCAGCGATGCCTTCCGGCGCACGCACCAGAATCACCACTCACGGGAAATCCCCTGCCAATAACGGACGACAGGAACCGTTGCATAGCCTTACCCTGACTACCAGGCCACATTAAAACCGGCAGCTGCGCCTATGCCACCAGCAGAGTCCCATGAGGTGTTCAGGCGGAGATTGCTGTTTTTTCCCGTTCTGAAGGTAACACCAGAGGCCAGTGCTACTTGATTCCTGTACGTTGCCATCGCCATTCCAAAAGAGGTGTTGGCATTCGCCGGTGGTGGCGTTAAGGTGGTCATTGCCATTGCGCCGGAAATACCCGCATTGGACCGTCGGCGGAATTTTTTTATTTGCGATTGCAATTGACCGACGCGCCGGTCCGTATATTGCCTGGACAGCTCAACGGCATTGTCCTGGGCCTGCTGGCTGCGAAGCTCTGTAAACGCGTTCGCCCTGGACAGGACTGCACGCCCTACTTTTTCGCTGTACAAATTGGCATTTTCCAGTGTGGCCTGGTTTTCTCGATCCGAGTACGATTTTGCCAGCGACAACAGCTTTGTATCGTGCTGCGCCCGCCCGGCTGCCACGATCTGCTCCACATGCTTTTTACCCTGAATAATGGTTTCGTTTTTTACTGCATCGCTATATGCGTTGGCGGCAGCAATGGCCTGATTCTTGGACAGATCGGAATAGGCCTTGGCTTGCGCCAACACCGGCGAGCCGGCCGGATCGATCATCCTGAGCAAATCATTTTTTACAGTATCGGTATAGGCTTGCGCCGCTTTTATTTGACGCATGGTGACGGCCTCGTCATCGCTTACACCATCGCGCAGTCCCGACAGTGTACGGGAACCAAAATTGACGTCGCCGGCACTATGCGATTGTGAACCCGCTCCTATGGCGATGCCACCATCTGAGGCAAAGGTTGTGGCAGGACCGATTATTTGAACTTTGGAACCAATTGCGATGCTATCTTTTCCGCGAGCGTTTGCGCCCCAACCGATGGCCACGGCGCCATCGCCAATGGCCTCGGCCTCGTGACCCAGCTGGGTGGAGCGCGATTCGCCCTGCTCTGCGCCCGCCTGCTGGCAAAATAGCAGCATGGAAGCAAGCGTGATTACGGTCACTTGCGGTAGAGTTCTCTTGAGTCTAAACATACAATCTTTCTCTCTCATTGAATCAATATATACGCCAGCGTGCCGATAACTGATCCGGCAATCGGATGCCGGATTCAGGTCTGGCAGCAGCAAAAATATTCTAGAGATTTGGAACAGATCAAAAAATCCGTAAATGCCGAAAGACGCGTACATTTACCCTGGAGAATCAGGATGTAATGATCACAATGACGTTGTCACATCACCGCCACAGAACCATGTCTCCCGCGGGCTCGGCTGTCAGTACGATCACACGCACGTTTGCCAAATCGGGAATCCGGTTGCCCGGCAGCGCTGCCGGTCATTAATTCAACGCCATCCGAAAGCAGGCCGCTTGCCTGTGCAATACATTGGTTATCATGTACACAAAACACTTTTTGCGCGGGAGCCTTCGCCCGCTCACCCCTCTAAAAGGAAATAAACTATGGCAGATGCAATGGAGCTTGATTTACGCGCACTGTTGTTCGATGTTTTTGGAACGGTCGTAGACTGGCGCAGCGGTGTCATCGGCGAAGTGACTGAGTTTGCACGCAGGCATGCACTGACAACCATTGACCCAGCGACTTTTGCCGACGTCTGGCGCAGTCATTATTCACCGTCAATGGAAGAGGTTCGCAGTGGCAGACGCCCCTTTACAAGGTTGGATGTGCTGCACAGGGAGAGTCTGGAGAAGACGCTGGCAACGTTTGACGTGCCCGTCGCCAGTTTGCCTGCGGATGCACTGGCCCAGCTTAATCTGGCTTGGCACCGGCTGGATCCGTGGCCCGACTCCGTGCCAGGGCTCACCCGGCTAAAAGGCCGTTATATTATTGCGCCGCTATCGAACGGCAATATTCGGCTGATGCTTGATATGGCCAAACGGGCCGGCCTGCCCTGGGACGCCATTCTTGGCGCAGAAACTGCCCAGGCATATAAGCCGGCACCGCAAGCCTATTTACGCACGGCAGAGATTCTGGATTTGCCGCCGGAACAAATTTGCATGGTCGCGGCGCACAACAATGATCTTGCCGCAGCACGCCTTTGCGGTATGCGCACGGCTTTCATTCCCCGTCCTACCGAGCACGGCCATCAGCAAACAAAAGACCTTGTGCCCGACCAGGATTGGGACGTCGTGGCGCGGGATATGCTTGACCTGGCGCAACAGTTCGGCTGCTCGCAGGAATGATCAGTCGCCATGCAAATAAATGAAACAGGCCGATGAGGCGTGCAATGAGACGTACTGATGAACCTTTGCAAATGAAACGCACAAATGAAACCCGGGCACGCACTCACGACATTATTGCGGATTCTTGTAACTATTTATATTCGGCCTTTATACACCTGCATTTGTGTCCCGCCTGGCAACACCGAAATCTGCAGCACGCCTTTGTATACCAGGGGTCTTCAGATTTCTGCATCAAACACAGTTGGAATAGCCACTTTTCCCGGATATATGCACTGCTATCGCGACCTTTTACCGCGCGTTACATCCATGACAGTTAGCATGCCATGGCGCATGCTACGCTAAAGACTCAAGTGATCAGAGTGCCAAACACTGATTTTCACATTAACTGAAACAGGAGCAAAGTATGAATAAAGATATTGCAGCCGGTAAATGGGAACAGGTCAAAGGCTCTGTGAAGCAGACATGGGGTGAGTTGACTGACGACGACGTCGCCCAGGTCAATGGCAGCGCCCAGAAACTGGCAGGCATCCTGCAGGAAAAGTATGGCCGCACCAAAGAGGAAGCAGAAAAGCAAGTGAGTGACTTCTGGTCTCGCCACAACAACGACCTTTGATCCGGCCTGCCCTGTTCGCTGATATACGCATCGCCCAGAAGCCATCGGCCTCAGTGGCCTGACGTGGTTGAGTTACTTGATGTTTAAATTACGTGACGTTGAGCGGCTTGGGCGTTCACAGGCTGCGTAGCAACCCACAGCAGCGAATAAACACGTTCAAGTAAGATACCGCATGCTTTGCCGCCGAGTAACTGGCGGTGTAAAGCGTGCGGTCATTTATTTTATAGCCCGTTTTATTGCTGGCCGATGCCCAAACCCATGGCGTGCTCTGCTGAAAAAAACATCGACAACATGCAGCCGCTTACTGTAGCGTTAAAATGCAACGATCAAGCCAAGCGATACAACAAAACAATGACGTGAAACAATAAAGCGAACCGGCCCAGTTGAAGCGATACATCAAAAGATCAATTAAAGCGAACACGCTCCGCACATGTGCGCTTGTCAGCAAATCGAAGCGAACAACTGCCTGAGCGAAATTATATAACGCACACTACGATCAAGCCTGGTGGTTATACCCGATAAAAATCCTCTGCCTGTGGCAATCCCGCGTGTTCCGAAGCGCCATCAAGAAACAGCACCATTGCAGTCCGGTCCTGCTCTTGCGCAGCCCGCAACCGCTGGGCGGGATATCGCTGTGCATGTACGATATTGAAAAGATACAGACCTGGATCGTCAACAAAGCGCAACAACGCCTTGGCCCTGATCAATGCTGCTCCCAGCCTGGCGAGCATCGCCTCCAGCGCCTGATTGAACACGCTGCGCCGCAGTGGTTGAGTAAACTCAAGCGTCACAATCCCTATGGCCGAATGCGACTGCACCGGTCGCAGCACTGACTGCGGCTTTTGTCGCTGAAGTCCCAGGTTTTGCGCCAGAGTCTGGTGGTCGGTATGGCTGACGCCGGCAAGCGAGCCTGTCAGGAAATTGGAAAACCCTGCGCCCTGCCTTGGCGATACCTGCAGTTTTGACAGCATATCTAGCGGATTTTCATTCGCAAAAAATTGCGGTAGGGTCATGGCCGGCGCATCAGTAACAGTTGATATATATTGCGCAACGCCAAGCGCCTGGTCACCTGCAATGCTATCTGTTCTGGACAGCAGGACCAGATCAGCCTGCACCAGTTGCCGGGACCATTCAACATAAGTGCTCTGTTTGTCGGCATTGACAACATCCACGATACAGATGCAGCCGTTGTAAAAGAAACGCTCCTTGAGAAAAAAATCACTATGCAATGTAAAACGCAATGCCGAGGGGTCTGCCAGACCGCTGGTCTCTACGATGATGCGATTGAAGCGGGGAATGGTTCGCGCCAGGGCATCGGTAAACAGACGCTGCAATGTCGCACTCATGGAGCCCTGCATCTGGCAGCACAGACACCCGCCTTCTAGTAGAATAGTGGAAGGCTGCACGAATGACCAGTTTGCCTGGTCAATCCCCAGTTGGCCGATTTCATTTACGATCACAACCGTATTGGCCATATCGGGTTGCTGTAACAGCTGGTTGATATAGCGGGTTTTTCCGCTACCCAGAAAGCCGGTAACAGCGGTAACGGCAACCCTGTGGTCGGAATCAAAAGCAGTCGTAGTCATACAAGGAGTCTGAAGTGGTGGTGGCAATAAACGGTGGTATGCAGTGTCATCTGAAGACGTAAACAACATGCAGGTGGAACTCCTGCACTCGCTGGCTGATCTGCCGGACTTTGACTGGCGTGCCTGGTCCAACGATAATCCGTTTATCTCTCCGGCATTTTTACGTGCCATGGAAAATACCGGCTGCGCCAGCGAGGACACCGGCTGGCAACCATGTCACCTGATTCTATACGATCAGCGTCGGCAGCCGGCCGGTTTCATGCCGATGTATCTGAAAACCCATTCCCAGGGCGAATTTGTCTTCGATATGGCCTGGGCCCGGGCTTTCAGCCAGTATGGCCTTGAGTACTATCCCAAACTACTGTGCGCGGCTCCGTTTTCACCGGTCACCGGCCCCCGCCTGATCGGACGCAACGCTCAGGCCAGGCGGGTGCTCGCCCAGGCGGCGATTGAGGTCGCCCGGCGCTTGAAAGTCTCGTCCATTCATGTACTGTTTCCCGAACAGGACGATCTGGCCGTGCTGCGCGAGTCCGGTTACATGGTACGAGAGAGTGTCCAGTTTCACTGGAACAATGCCGACTATGCCGATTTCGATGCCTTCCTTGCCAGTCTCACTTATGACAAACGCAAGAAAATTCGCCAGGAAGCACGCAAGGTGGCCCAGGCCGATATCACGTTTGAATATAAGCGCGGCAAACAGATTACCGCTGAAGATCTTTCGTTTTTCTTTTCCTGCTATTGCAATACTTATTACGAGCGTGGTCGCCAGCCCTATCTGTCAGAGGCATTCTTCAGCCAGTTGCTGCAGCATGCGCCGGACAGCCTGCTGCTTGTGATTGCGCAACGCCAGGGAGCCCCGGTTGCCTGCGCCATGAACATGATCGGCAACAATAAAATGTACGGTCGTTATTGGGGTGCGCACGAATATATACCCGGGCTGCATTTTGAAACCTGCTACATGCAGGGTATCCGCTATTGCATCGCCCACGGCATTGCCTTATTTGAGGGCGGGGCCCAGGGTGAGCATAAACTGTCGCGCGGGCTGCTGCCACAGGCGACCTATTCGGCACACTGGATCGCTCGACCCGAGTTTGCCGATGCCATACATCGCTTTCTGGATGAAGAAACAGTGCATGTTCAGGCCTATCTGGACGAGCTGCATGAGCATTCGCCATTCAGGAAACAGGACAGCACTCAAGTACGGCCTGCCCCACCGCTGCCCGAGTAGCTATCCGGTACCGGGGAAGGCTCGGCCCGCCTTGCCGGACCGTAGCCACAACGCATGCCAGGCAGCCATGTTCTGACACCCTGGCCTCTGGCTCGCATGGCACAAATAATGGCAGCTAGCCCCTGGGGTAGCCAGCGAGCTGCCCGCCCGCCTTCTTATTTGTCTTCTTTATCTTTGTCTTTGGCGTTGTCGTTGTCGGCCGGATTGAACGGAAAACCACCGAATATATTGCTGGTCTGGTTCTGCATCTGCTCCTGCATCTGCACGAACATGTTCTTGGATTGCTCAACGTAATTATTCATCATGTTGTTGAGCAGCGGCGCCTGAATATTCATGAATTGCGACCAGGCTTCGGCACCAAATTGCGGCGTGTAGACACCTTTTGACTGCTCGGCCAGTTTGTCCTGAATATCTACAAAGGCCTGCATGTTCTTTTCAAGATAGGAACCCATGACACCCTGCATGGCGTGTCCGTAGAAACGGATGATATGCGCCAGCATGGTGGAACTGAACATGGGCACGCCGCCAGATTCCGCTTCAAGGATAATCTGTAGCAAGATGCTACGCGTGAGCTCTTCGCCCGATTTGGCATCCAGCACCTGAAAACGGACATTGTCCAACACCAACTGTCTCACATCCTGCAACGTAATATAGGTGCTGGTCTGCGTATCGTAGAGCCGACGATTGGGATATTTTTTGATTGTGCGGACGGCGTCCGTGTCAGTTGCTTTTGCCATTACCTGTTTAACCTTTAAATAACTGTCTTTGTCCGGTTGAAGGACTTAACCCATATGCAGGCCACCATTGACCGAGAAGTCGGCGCCGGTGGAAAAGCCGGATTCGTCTGAAGCCAGCCATGACACAATCGAGGCAATTTCTTCGGGCGTGCCCAGACGACGAACCGGAATGGTGCCGACGATTTGCTCGAGCACCTCGGGACGGATTGCGCGTACCATGTCGGTTCCGATATAACCCGGGGAAACCGTGTTGACGGTGACCCCGCGACTGGCCACTTCCTGCGCCAGGGCCATGGTAAAGCCATGAATACCTGCTTTGGCCGTGGAATAGTTGGTCTGGCCAAACTGTCCTTTCTGTCCGT
>NZ_JBQEAU010000014.1:0-13221 GCF_052108595.1 Advenella sp. | reverse complement strand
GACAGAGCTGATATTAATGATACGCCCCCAACGCTTTTCATACATATGTTCAATCACCTGTTTGGTCACATTGAACAGACTGTTCAGATTGGTGTCCATGACTGCACGCCAGTCATCAATGGACATTTTGCGAAAAACCCCATCACGCGTAATTCCGGCATTGTTTACCAGAACGTCCACGGGACCGTGTTCGGCCCTGACCTTTTCGAACGCAGTGACGGTGGAATCCCAATCGGACACGTTGCCTGCCGAGGCATAGAATGTATACCCCTGTGCTGCCTGTTCGTCAATCCACTGCTGGGCATTGCGTTGCGGACCGCAGCCGGCGATAACCGTGAATCCATCTTTGTGCAGGCGCTGACAGATGGAGGTCCCTATACCTCCCATCCCACCCGTAACATATGCTATTTTTTGTGTCATTTTGAACTCCTTAGGCTACTTTCACGGTAATAAAACGATGCATTGACCCGATCAGGCTTTGACTTTGACGTACTGCCCCGGCGCCGGAGCCAGCGGCGGGTAGGCGGCATTTCCCTGCGTTGCTTTGGCCTTTACCTTGCGCCCGCTGTGCCCTGCAAGCCAGCCGGTCCAGTCGGGCCACCAGCTGCCAGGCACCGATTGCGCATTTTCCAGCCATTGCCGGGCATCGGTCTGCTGCACCTGAATGGTATCACTGGACCAGTAGTTGCGTTTGTTCTTTGCCGGCGGATTGATCACACCTGCAATATGACCGGAAGCACCCAGGATATACCGGACATCGCCCGAGAGCAGGCGCGCCGAGGCGAACGAGGCATCCCAGGGAACAATGTGGTCTTCTTTCGAGCCATAAACGTACGCAGGCATGTCCAGATCGGCAAGATTTACCGCTTCAGCGCATATTTTCAGTGCGCCCGGACGGCACAATCTGTTTTCGAGGTACATATTCCGGAAGTACCAGGTGAAGAACGGGCCCGGCAGATTGGTCCCGTCTGAATTCCAGTACAACAGGTCGAATGCAGGCGGTGCTTTGCCTTTCAGGTAATTGCTGACGACATAGTTCCAGACCAGTTCATTGGGCCGCAGAAACGAAAAGGTGGTGGCCAGCTCTTTGGCAGTCATCATTCCCCCCTGCCCCAGCAGCTGTTCCCGATAGGCTACATGCGCCTCATCGACGAACACATCAAGTACGCCGGTATCTTCAAAATCGAGCAGCGTGGTCAGCAGCGTCACACTGGCCACCGGGTTCTCGTCGCGCGCCCGCGCCACCGCCAGCGCACTGGAAAGCATGGTGCCACCTACGCAAAACCCCAAGGCATTGATTTGCGGCTGGCCGGTAATCTGGCGGACTGTTTCAATCGCGGTCAGCACACCCTTTTCGATGTAATCGTCCCAGGTTGATTTTTGTATGCCATCAGTATCTGCCATGGTCGGGTTGCGCCAGGAAACCATGAACACGGTAAAACCCTGGCTGACTGCATACTCCACCAGGGAATTGCCTGACTGCAAATCCAGAATGTAATATTTGTTGATGCATGGCGGGACCATCAGCAAGGGCCGTCGGTACACGGTTGGCGTTTGCGGCGCATACTGCAGCAACTGAAACCAGGGGTTTTCAAATACCACGGAACCGGGCGTCGTGGCCAGATTACCTCCCACTTCGAATGTCGAGTCGTCTGTCTGAGAAATCTGGCCGCGGCGCAGATCGCCCAGCAGGTTCAGAAACCCCTTCTGCAACGATTCACCGTGGGTGTCCGAAAAGGTTTTGAGCACGTCGGGATTGGTCAGAAAATAGTTCGCGGGCGACATAGCATCGTTCCACTGTTCAACCGAAAACCGTAGCCGTTCCCGCACATTGTCGGGCACTGGCGCCTGATCGACCATTTTCTGCATAATGCTGGTCGATAGCAAATAGAGGTGGGCCATCAGCAGATGCTGCGGGCTTTCCAGCCAGGCCGGACTGCTGAACCTTCTGTCGGTCAGCGGTGGCAACGTACCTTGCTGTCCGGCGGCGGCAATCTGCTGCCATTTGGCGAGGAACTCGGCCTGCAACGGCGCCGGGAAGGCTGCATCCTGCGCCGGAGCGGCCTGGGCTGCCCATGCTTGATCAGTCTCGTTGGTCACTCGTCTCTCCGGCTGTGGTCTGATTTTCATTCGTGGCATGCTCACCGTGTACAAATCATTCTATATAAAAACAAACAGTACGTCAGACGGTATCTACCCCACTAAGGGAAACCCTGAGCGCCCATCCGCCCTGGGTCTGCATCGTCACCCACAGCACGGAACAATCAGGGCTCGATCCAGATAACCGTGGCCAATCTGCCGGTCGTCTGGCTGCGCCGGTAGGAATAAAAAAGGTCATCCTGCAGATACGTGCACAGGCCACTTTGTTCAACGTGCCGGATTCCCATCGCGGACAGCCGATGGGCCGCAATGCCTGAAAGATCGGCCAGCCACTTGCCGGCATTGTCCGGATGCGGCATGAAGCAGAAGGCCACCGTGGGATCAACATCCAGGAACGCCTCGCGCACTTGCGGACCAATTTCGAATACCCGGTAGGAAATGGCAGGGCCAATCCAAGCGTAATCGGGCAGTTTACCGCAGGCAGTATGCAGTTTTTTGACAGTATTCTCCAGCACCCCCGCCGCCAGGCCACGCCAGCCTGCATGAGCCGCCGCCACCCCCTTGTCCGAGGCAAACACCACTGGCAGGCAATCGGCGGTCAGAATTGCCAACACCCGACCTGGCGTCGTAGTCATGCTGGCGTCAAACGGTCCCACGGCGTGCGCCCCTGCCACATCCGCATCCAGTACGCTGGTGCCGTGTACCTGGTCAAGCCAGACCGGGTCTCCCGGCAAAAAAGCACGCAGCCGCTGCCGGTTTTCCCATACCGCTTGCGGATCATCCTTGACATGCAGCCCCAGATTATTGCTATCGTAGGGAGCCCGGCTCACGCCGCCATGGCGCGTGGTTGTGAAATAATGCACGCCTGGACAGCGCTGCCCGGTCACCTGTAACGGCTTCATTTTGATGTCCATTCAATTGCCGCCATTACCTGTTCCATATCATCAGGACGGGCCGCGTCAAATGACCGGGGCTGATCCGAGGCCGGATCAATAAAAGTGAGACGACGCGCATGCAGCATCTGGCGCTGCGCCTGACCTAGCGGTTTACCGTTGTACAGGGTATCGCCCAGCAGGGGATATCCCAGCGCATGCATATGGACCCGGATCTGGTGGGTTCTGCCTGTTTCCAGCCTGCACTGCACATGGCTGACGGGCGCCTCGTCGATATAGCCGAAAGCCAGGCGCTCATAATGGGTAATCGCTTCTTTGGCAGCAATTGGCGTCACGGTGGACATACGCACCGGCACATGGCGATCGCGACCGATAGGCAGGGTGACGCTTCCGCTGGCAGGACTATGCCCCATCACCAGCGCTTCATATTCCCTGCCCATGGTGCGCGCCTGCAATTGTCTGACAAAATGCGTCTGGGCCGATTCATTGCGCGCCACCACCAGCAAACCATCAGTATCCTTGTCCAGACGGTGCACAATGCCTGCCCGCGGCACATGAGCCAGTTCGGGATATCGGTAGAGCAGGCCGTTTAACAGCGTACCCGACCAGTTTCCGGCACCGGGATGGGTAACCAGGCCGGCGGGCTTATTGACCACAATCCAGTCTGCGGAATCGGCCACGACCATGAAATCCACTGGTTCCGGTGTAAACGCCGTCTGTTCGGGCGCCTGCTGCATCGTCACCAGCAGCAGATCGTCGGCACCAACGTTCTGGCGGATTTTGCCGGGTACGCCATTGACCAGCACATGCCCTTGTTCTATCCATCCCTGCAGCCTGCTGCGTGAATGTTCAGGTATGAGCGTAGCCAGAACCTTGTCCAGGCGTTCGCCGGTCATCGTCATGGGAAGACGGAATTGCCGCTGCTCATTGTCGGGAATTTCGTCGGCATCCTGTAAAGTTGGGTCTGACATCGATAGAAAACACTGTAAAATCATATAATGTTCTTATAATAACGCGGCAATGCTATTATCAGATTGCTTTTTGAACTTTAACTAACAGTCACTTCCAAATTATGCATAAACGTTTGCTTCGAACTTCTCTCATTGCGCTGGGCTGCCTGACTATTGCAGGTTGCAGCAGCATGATGACCCGAGAAGCTGACAGAACAGCCGGTATGTCAGCGCCCCAGTTATATCAGGAAGCTCGCGACAACGTGCGCAGTAATGACTACAAAACCGCACGCACCTATCTGGAAGCCGTCGAAGCCCGTTATCCCTATTCCAGTTTCGCGCAGCAATCGCTAATCGATCAAGCCTATGTGAACTGGAAGGACAACGATCCGGAAAAGGCCGTGGCTGTGATTGACCGCTTCCTGCGCCTGTACCCCAGCCATCCGGGCACCGATTACATGCTGTATCTGAAAGGTCTGGTTACGTTTACGCCACCCAGCTCCTATCTGCGCAGCCTGACCGGACAGGATCCCAGCGAGCGTGATCCCAAGGGGCTGCGCCAGTCGTACGACGCTTTCAATGAGCTTGTCCAGCGCTTTCCGGAAAGCCGATACAGCCGCGACGCCAGGCAGCGCCTGACGTGGCTGGTCAGCACCATTGCCGACAACGAAGTCAATGTGGCCAAATACTATTACACACGTCATGCCTATGTTGCCGCCATCAACCGCAGCCAGTCTGTCCTGAAAGACTTTTCCGGTGTGGCCGCTGCCGAACCTGCGTTGTATATCATGATGCAGTCGTACCAGCAGCTTGGCATGCCCGATCAGGCCAATGATGCAAAACGAATTCTGGATCAGAACTACCCTAACAGCAAATACTATGAACAAGGCCTGGAGGGCAGCGGTGGCTGGTTTTCATGGATCAATCCGTCACGCGTCTTCAATTAAAACAGACCGGACAGATACCTTCAGGTAAAAAGCAGGGCGGCCCATGGGCCGCCCTGCTTTTTACTGCACCTGTTGCAAACGAATTTACGATACTGCGTCGTCGCCTGTGGGCAGCGCAATATCCTTTGCATGGGTTTTCAGAAACGCGGTGGCCTCGTCAAGCTTGCGCGTGCGACGAAACGGCGGCAGACCACGCCACAACAGTTTTCCGTAAGGTTTCTCAACCAGTCGCCGGTCCCCGACCACCAGCAGCCCCCAATCCTTTTCGGTGCGAATCAGTCGACCTGCACCCTGCTTCAGGGCAATCGCCGCACTGGGCAATTGATACTCAAAAAACGGGTTACCGCCCGACTCGCGACAGGCTTTGATGCGCGCTTCAAGCACCGGATCATCGGGTGGTGCAAAAGGCAATTTGTCAATCGCCACCAAGGTAAGCATATCGCCCGGCAAATCAATCCCTTCCCAGAAACTGGCGCTGCCTACCAGCACCGCATTCTTTAACTGACGAAACTGTTCAAGCAATGTACCTCGCGAGCTTTCTCCCTGACGCAATACCGGCCGCTCGATGAAATGCGTATCAAAGGCCTCCAGAAGCATGGCGGACAGATTGTCGACGGCACGCAAAGTTGTGCACAATACCAGCACACCACCCGGGCTGGCCTGGATCAACGGGATCAGCGTTGTCACAAACTGCTTCTGGAAATCGGGTGACTGCGGTTCGGGCAAATGATCAGGCACATACAGCATGGCATGGTCCTGATAATCAAAGGGCGACTCCCATCTTTCGGTACGGGCGCCATAGAGTCCGAGCTGACGGGTATAGTGCGAGAAATCCTTGTAGACCGATAGCGTCGCAGAGGTAAAGATCCAGGCCTGATCCTTGCGCCGCTGGCGTGAGAAAGCATCGGCTACCGACAGCGGCGCCATCTGCAGGCGAAAATGATGCAGCCCTACCTCGACCCAGCGAACCAGTTGCTCGGCCACGACGTTGCCAGCTTTGGATACAGCTGGCGGTACTGTCTGCTGCGCCGTATTCGCAGCCAGGTTAGCGCTGTCACGGGTAACGCCTTCAGGCAAAATGACCGGTTGCGACCAGCGGTACAGCCGTGCACACAGCTCTGTCCCCGACTTTGCCGCAGTCGCCAGATCGGGATGGCGCTCCTGCACTGCAGTCAGCATGCCGGTCAGCGTGACCAGTTCATCGTAAAGCTTGTTCAGAATCTCAAAAAAACGGTCAGCTTCGGGAATCTGCTCGAACGTGGCCTTGCGTCCGGGCATTTTTTCTATGGGTGCCGCCACCAGGCGCAGATCTTTCACGTAATAGGACACGCGCTGGCAGGCTTCAGTCCATTTGGCGCTATCACGCGCATACGCCAGCGCCGCCACTTCAGCGGATTTCAGAAAATCGGTAATGGTGCCCGAATAGACCACATCGCCCATAAAGCGGGTAGCAGTCTCAGGCAACTGGTGCGCTTCATCGAATACCACCGCATCGGCGGCCGGCAACAGGTCGGTAATGCCTTCCTCCCGCAAAACCAGATCGGCAAAAAACAGAGCGTGGTTAATTACCACCACATCGGCTTCCTGCGCCTGCCTGCGCGCCTTGAGCAAAAAGCACTCCTTGACGTTGGGGCAGTCCTGGCCAAGGCAGTTTTCGCGGGTGGACGTAACCCGGTTCCAGATATCGGCTTCTTCCGGCACCTGGCCACAGTCGGTTTTGTCACCGGAGCGCGAGCGTGTTGCGAATACACGGATCTGCCGCAACTGGGAGATTTCATCCCTGGACTTGAGCGCGCGCTCGTCCTGCTCCAGCCGGTCCAGGTGGTAATGACAGACGTAATTGCTTCGCCCCTTCAGCAGCGCAACCTGAACCGGCAGGGCCAGGGCATCGCGAACCCGTGGGACATCCTTGGTAAACAGCTGATCCTGCAAGGTCCGGGTCCCGGTGGAGATAAGCACCTTGCCGCCCGACAGGAACGCCGGAATCAGGTAGGCCCAGGTTTTACCGGTCCCGGTGCCTGCCTCGGCTACCAGCACCGAATGCGAGGCAATTGTCTCATCCACGGCCTGCGCCAGCTGAATCTGCGCGTCGCGCAGCGTATAGCCGGGCACCGCTGCCGCCAGCGGTCCCTCCTGATCAAACCAGTCGGAAATATCAAAATCAAGTACTCGCACAACGTTTCCTACGACCTCGCCTTGCGGCATTTACATGTGGCATCATACTCCAGTTCTGCTGCGCCAACCGCGATGCTTATGGCACAATGTCGCGTTAAGTTTAATTATCACCGTTAAGTATGAACGCATCCTCTTCTTCTGTTACCGCCTCGTCCCCGCTGGTTGACCCGGCGCGCATTATTGCATTGCTGGCTGCCGAACTCAATGTTCGTGCCAGCCAGATCGAAGCCACCGTTTCGCTGCTTGATGACGGGGCGACCGTCCCGTTTATCGCGCGCTATCGCAAGGAAGCCACGGGCGGCCTGGACGATACCGTATTGCGTAACCTGGAAGTGCGACTGGCTTATGTCAGGGAACTGGAATCGCGCCGCGCCGCCGTGCTCGAATCCATTTCCGGTCAGGGCAAGCTCACGCCCGAACTGAGCGAAGCCATCGCGGCTGCCGACACCAAGCAGCGCCTGGAAGACCTGTACGCGCCGTTCAAACCCAAGCGCCGTACGCGCGCCCAGATTGCCCGTGAAGCAGGACTGCAACCGCTGGCCGACCTGTTGCTGGCCGAGCGCAATGCCGATCCGCTCGTTGCTGCCCAGGACTACGTCAATGAAGAGCTTGGCGTCAAGGACACCCGCGCCGCGCTCGATGGCGCACGGGACATTCTGGCTGAACAGTTCTCGGAGAACGCGGACCTGGTTGCCGATATGCGCGGCTACCTGGGCCAGCATGGCTTTCTGTACTCTAAGGTCATTGAAGGCAAAGAAGCAGAAGGCGCCAATTTTCGCGACTGGTTCGATTTTCGCGAGTCCATCCGCAGTCTGCCCTCGCATCGCGTGCTGGCCCTGCTGCGCGGTCGCCAGCAAGGCGCGCTTGATTTGCGCATCGGCCTGAGCGACGAACAGGATGCGCTGGTGCCCCATCCCTGCGTTGAACGCATCAGCCGTTTTCTGGAACTGGATGCCGATTATTCGCCAGCAGCCAGTGCCCGCGGCAAATGGCTGGCCGACGTAGCGCGCTGGACATGGCGCGTGAAAATGCTCACCGCCTTCGAATCGGAGTTCATCACAAAACTGCGCGAAGAGGCCGAAGCCGAAGCCATCCGCGTCTTTGCCGCGAACCTCAAAGACCTGCTGCTGGCAGCACCGGCCGGCCCCAAATCGGTGCTGGGCCTGGACCCGGGCATCCGTACCGGCGTCAAGGTGGCCGCCATCGACAAAACCGGCAAAGTGCTCGATACCGCCACCATCTATCCCTTTGAACCGCGACGCGATCGCAACGGGTCGCTGGCCACGCTGGCGGCCCTGGTCAATAAACACAAGATCGAACTGATTGCCATCGGCAACGGCACGGCCTCGCGCGAGACCGAAAAGCTGGCAGCCGAACTGATCGAAGCCCTGCCCAACGCGGGACTGCGTAAAATCGTTGTTTCCGAAGCTGGTGCTTCAGTATATTCAGCCTCGGAACTGGCAGCCAAGGAATTTCCCGATATGGATGTGAGCCTGCGTGGCGCGGTTTCCATTGCCCGCCGCCTGCAGGACCCGCTGGCCGAACTGGTTAAAATTGAGCCCAAGGCAATTGGTGTCGGTCAGTATCAGCACGATATCAACCAGCGGGAGCTGGCGCGTTCGCTCGATACCGTTATCGAGGATTGCGTGAATGCGGTGGGCGTCGATGTGAACACGGCCTCTGCAGCCCTGCTGTCACGGGTATCGGGCCTGAATTCCACCCTGGCCCGCAATATAGTCGATTGGCGTGACCAGAATGGTGCGTTCCCAACGCGTAAAACCCTGATGGATGTCTCGCGTTTCGGCGCCAAGTCCTTTGAACAGGCGGCAGGCTTTCTGCGCATCCAGAACGGTGATAACCCCCTGGATGCCTCTGCCGTCCACCCGGAAGCTTACCCCGTGGTCGAACGCATCCTGGATAAAATCCGCAAGGACGTCAAAACAGTCATGGGTAATAAGGAAGCGTTAAGCGGCCTGTCTCCGAGCGAGTTTACCGACGAACGCTTCGGCCTGCCCACTGTGAAAGATATTTTCTCGGAACTGGAAAAGCCAGGGAGAGACCCCCGCCCTGAATTTAAGACCGTCACCTTCCAGGAAGGCGTCGAGACGATCAAGGATCTGTCGGAAGGCATGATTCTGGATGGCGTGGTCACCAATGTCGCCAATTTCGGCGCATTTGTGGACATCGGCGTGCACCAGGACGGCCTGGTGCATATTTCCGCCCTGTCCGAAACGTTTGTGAAAGATCCGCGGGATGTGGTCCGCGTCGGCCAGACTGTCAAAGTCAAGGTACAGGAAGTTGACGTGGCGCGTAATCGTATCGGCCTGACCATGAGGCTCAATGACGATACCGGACCTGCGGCGCGACGCGATTCGCGACCGGGTGCTGCTGCTCCACGGTCAAACGGTGGCGGACGACAACCGGCGCGCAATCAGGCGCCGGCCAGCACGTCCATGAATGCCATGGCCGCGGCATTTGCCAAACTCAAAAAATAGAAGATAGAAGATAGAAGACTGCAGCCCGTTTCCATAACGGGCCGCAGTCTGATGGGTTAGTTGGCGCTTACGCCCAGTTTGGTGATCAGGGCGCCCCAGCGATCAACCTCTTCATTGATGAATGAGCCAAACTGCTCGGGGGTCATACTCTGCGGAATGGCGCCCAGGTTAGCCAGTTGTTTCTGAACATCGGGCTTGGCAACCACTTTGAGAATCGCCTTATTGAGCAGGGCCACGTCTTCCTTAGGCATGTCGGCCGGCGCCAATACGCCGAACCACGACGAAATATCAAAGTCCTTGAAGCCTTCCTCGATCATCGTAGGCAATTGCGGGGCCACCGCCGATTTCTCCTTGCTGGTCACGGCCAGCGCCTTGAGCTTGCCGGCACTGATAAACGGCCAGGCCGACGGCATATTATCAAACTCCATCAGCACATCGCCAGCCATCACCGCTGTCAGGCCTGGCGCACTGCCCTTGAACGGGACATGCAGAATCTGGGTGCCGGCATCCTGATTGAGTTGCTCGCCGCACAGGAACTGCGAGGAGCCGATACCTGAAGAAGCATAGGTGGCCTTGTCCTTGTTATTTTTGATGTATTCAACCAATTCCTTCACATTGTTGACCGGCAGCTTGGGATTGACCACCAGTACGTTGGGCACTTTGGCGATGAGGGCGACCGGTGCAAAGTCCTTTTTCAAGTCATAGTTCAGCTTCTTGAACAGCGTGGCATTGACTGAGCTGGCAATGGTCGTGACGATAAGCGTGTAGCCGTCGGGTTTGGCGCGAGCAACGTCGGTCATGGCAATATTATTGCTGGCGCCCGGTTTGTTTTCCACCACGAAACTCTGCTTGAGTTCGTCGCTCAAGCCCTTGGCAACAATCCGCGCCACCAGGTCTGTGGTGCCACCAGGCGTATACCCAACCAATACCTTGACCGGCTGTGCATCCGGATAGGCTGCGCTGGCACTGCCGGCAATCCCCAAAGCCAGAATCATGGCACCGACTGTTTTACTGAAATTTATCATCCTCGTCTCCGTTGTTGGCGGGCTGCATGCCCCCGTTGTGTTTGTCTAACTGGTTATTGCAATAGTAATAACTGCGCCCGGTTCAATGTCACGCCTGGCCACCCGCCTGGATCCAGCACGGCGCCCCGCGCAAACCGCAGCACCTGATGTCTTCCATTTTTCGTTTGCTTTCCCGTATTGCCATTGTGCCCGCCGGATGTTGCAGCCATCCTATCGGACAACGGGTAATGACACACCTGCGTGAACCGATAGTAAATCAAGCGCAGCTTTCCTGCTGATTCTCCGCCAGCTGGCTGTTCCCCCAGGTAGCCAATTGACGGGCAACCGGCCCGACCTGCTGCGCCTCATTTTCAGTCAGGCCCGAGAACATCGGCAAGATCGGCCCCATATCGGCAATACCAGCCAGTGTGACGCCATCGTGCAGGACCCGGATCGGATTGATGCCATCGCGCAGCGCTTCAAACGCCATATAGTGCGCACGCAACGTTTGCGCCGTAGCCGTGTCGTTCGCCTGCATTGCGCGCAACAAGCCCATCGAGCCGGCGGGCGCCAGGCAAACCGAACCGCTGGTAAAGGTTTTCAGGCCAAAATGCGCCATATGATCAATGGCCGGCGTCTCGCCAATGCCACTGACAATCAGCTCCGGGCTTACGCATGAAAGAATGGATTGCAGATACGGGTCATCGGTGGGATCAGGTCGCACCACAGCGTATTTGAAACTTACAATCCTGCCTTCTTCGACCAGGCTGGCCATGGTTTCGGCAGGAAGATAATTATCAGACTTGATATAGACCACGATTTTGTCGCCGAATGCATCAGAAAAATAACGAATGCCATCGGCCAGCCCCTGCTGTGTATAAGGAAACGTCATGGGCAGAAGCATTGCCGTGGGAAAATCGAAGCCTCGCAAAATGGCGGTCTGATCTCTCATTTTCCCAAAATCGGGGCCAACCGAAGGTAGCACCCACATATCGGACTGAGCCAGATCGGCCAGTTGTGCCACCGTATCGGCGTAGTCATTGACGCCCAGATGATAGAAATTGGCATTGCCACCGTACATCACCGTCCGCACGCCACCCTCATAAAGATGGGATAACAAGGCCCGATTCGCTGACTTGTTCAGACGATATTCCGTGTCGCGCGCCAGAGGTGGCACTGCAATCACGGAGCGTTGTAGATCCTGGGATGAAACTGGCGATGTTTTCATTTGAAATCCTGCAGTAGATAAGTGACCCGTAAGTTGGTTTGATATTTCATTTGACTTTATATCGATGAATAAATATAGTTGTCATACAAGTATAAATAACATCAGACATCTTATCTTAACAGAATAATATTGACGGAGACAGAACGTATGATTGAAAAAGTGATCGCGGGTGCGCTTGCAACTACACTGATGGTAGCGGGACCGGCACTGGCAGCCTATCCGGACAAACCAGTAAGAATCATTGTGCCCTTTGTGCCGGGCGGATCTTCTGATATTACCGCACGCGCCATCGCACCGGGGATGGAAAAAGTGCTGGGCCAGACGGTGATCGTCGAAAACAAGCCGGGCGCCAACGGCGCTATCGCCGCACAGGAACTGAAAAACGCCAAGCCTGACGGCTACACGTTGATGGTCGGCTCTATCGGCACCTTCGCCATTAACGAAGGACTTTATAAAAAATTATCCTACAAGCCCAGTGAAGACTTCGATTACGTCAGTCAACTGGTGCGCAATCCGAACGTGCTGGTCGTATCTTCAAAAATTCCGGTCAAAACCGTGGCCGAACTGATCGAGTACGCCGGCAAACATCCCGACCAGATTTCCTATGCGTCTTCCGGCACCGGTTCGTCAGATCATTTGTCTGCAGTGATGTTCCGGCAACGCAGCAATACCACGGGCATCGATGTCCCCTATAAGGGAGGCGCAGCAGCCATTGCCGATCTGCTGGGTGCACAGGTCGATGTGTCATTCCAGAACCTGGGGGCTGTGCTGACACACGTGCAAAGCGGCAAACTCAGGGCGCTGGCGATTACCGGTGCGCAGCGCTCGCCCGAGCTGCCCGATACACCAACCATGGCTGAATCGGCAATCAAGAACATGGTCGTGTATTCCTGGCAAGGGGTTGCCGCGCCAACAGGCACGCCCAAAGAAGTCATAGACAAACTGCACCAGGCAGTAAGCGAAAGCCTGAAGCAGCCGCGCACACAGGAAACCATGAAAAAATTGGGTTTCACCGTAGTAGGCAATAATCCTCACCAATTTTCCCAGTTCCAGAAGGAAGAAGTGAGCAAGTGGAAAGAGGTAATCAAGTCTGCCGGGCTGAGCCAGTAGAGGTCAAATAGCAGATGCAATAGCATCGTATATTGCATCTGCATTATCAGTTCACATCCGCAAAGTTAATGTCGCTTGGCCGGCGCGGCTGACGTGTTGGATCAGCCATCCTTCACATGCATGGCATCCGCTGTGCCAGCTCTCACCCGCGCAGTGCTTCTGAATCGACCAGCACCGCCAATTTGCCGGACCAACCCTGCCGCCATGCCCAGGTGCACTGCCGCCCCGCTATTCAGACATCCGTGCCTTCATCGCTTGCGGCAAACTGCATGGCCCACATACGCGCGTATACACCATTGGCCTGCAACAGTCGGACATG